>NZ_AVOF01000190.1:0-6518 GCF_000465935.2 Pseudomonas sp. EGD-AK9 | reverse complement strand
GGCGATGCGTTTGACGATGGCCAGGCCGAGGCCGGTGCCGCGCCCGCCGCGGGCGCGGTCGCCGCGGATGAAGGGGTTGAAGATGCTGTCCAGCTCGGCCGGGTCGATGCCGTTGCCGCGGTCCAGCACGCTGAGCACTACGTAGGGCGCGTTGTGGTCGCCGGCCAGGCTGGCGACCACTTCCACGGCGTCGCCGCCGCCATGGTTGAGGGCGTTCTCCACCAGGTTGGTGAGCAGGCGCTTGATCGACACCCGGCGCAGCGGGAAGGGCGGAATGGCCTCCAGGCACAGGCGCACGCGCTCGCCGTTCTGGTTGTAGGGCGCCAGCGTCTCGCGCACCAGCTCGGCGAAGTCGGCCTGCTCCACCGGCTCGTCGCGGCCGTCGCGGATAAAGGCGAGGAACTGGTCGAGGATGGCGTCCATGTCCTCGATGTCGCGCACCATGTCCTCGGTCAGTTCGGAATCGCTCTGCATGAATTCCAGCGCCAGGCGCAGGCGGGTCAGCGGCGTGCGCAGATCGTGGGACACCCCGGCCAGCATCAGCTCGCGCTCGCGCGCCGCCTGCTCGACGTCCTCGGCCATCTGGTTGAAGGCACGGTAGACCTCGGCCATCTCGCTCGGCGTGTCGCTGATCGGCAGGCGCACGCTGCGCCCCTGACCCAGCTGGCGGGCGGCGAACACCAGGCGCTTGAGCGGCGCACTGAGCTGGCGGACGAAGATCCAGGCCGCCGCGGTGGACAGCAGGCCGATGCCGAGGAACCAGCCGAGCACGCTCCAGATGCGCTGGCCGCGCAGCGGGTGCGGGTACATCGGCACCCGCAGCCACTCGTCGCCCAGGCTCGGCGCGCGCACCCAGAGCGCCGGCGGCGTGGTGGCGCGCACCCGCACCTCGGTGTCCGGCCCCAGCTCGGTCTGCATCTGGCGCTGGAAGATCTCGCTGTAGGGCCAGTGCTGCTCGCTGGCCGGCACCTTGTCGCGGGGGATGCGCTTGAGCCCGGCGGCCTGGGCGATGTGCTCGCGCTCCGCGGGGTTGGCCGCCCAGTAGGCGCGCAGGGTCAGCGCCGCACCGTGGCTGTACTGGCGGTCGACCAGCACGTCCTCGTTCATCATCAGATAGACCAGGGTCAGCGCCTTGGAGAACAGCACGACGATCAGCACCAGCCAGAGGGTGCGGGCGAAGAAGCTTTGCGGGAACCAGAGCGGGGTTTTCATAACGCTTCGATGTAAGTTGGGTTGAGGCGCGCAGCGCTGAAGCCCGACGCCGGGCTATCGGACAGGACGCAGTGGGCGTTGGGCTTCGCTCCGCGCAGCGCCAACCCAGGAATCACTTATTGCCGTCCGGCACGAACACATAGCCCACGCCCCAGACCGTCTGGATATAGCGCGGCTTGGACGGATCCGGCTCGATCAGCCGGCGCAGGCGGCTGATCTGCACGTCGATGGAGCGCTCCAGGGCGTCCCACTCGCGGCCGCGGGCCAGGTTCATCAGCTTGTCGCGGGTCAGCGGCTCGCGCGCATGCTGCACCAGCGCCTTGAGCACGGCGAACTCGCCGGTGGTGAGCATGTGCACCTGCTCGCCGCGCTTCAGCTCGCGGGTGGCCAGCGACAGCTCGTACTCGCCGAAGCTGACGCTCTCGTCCTCGCTGCCCGGCGCGCCCGGCACCACCGGCGCCTGGCGGCGCAGCACGGCCTTGATCCGCGCCAGCAGCTCGCGCGGATTGAACGGCTTGGCCAGGTAATCGTCGGCGCCCAGCTCCAGGCCCTGGATGCGGCTGGACTCGTCGCCCTTGGCGGTGAGCATGATGATCGGGATCTGGTTGTTCGCCTCGCGCAGGCGGCGGCAGGCGGACAGGCCGTCCTCGCCGGGCAGCATCAGGTCGAGCACCACCAGGTTGAACAGCTCGCGGGCCAGCAGGCGATCCATCTGCTCGACGTTCTCCACGGCGCGCACGCGATAACCCTGTTCGTCGAAGAAACGCTCGAGCAGGCGACGCAGACGGGCGTCGTCGTCGACGATCAGGATCTTCTCGCCTTCGGCGGCGGGGGCGCTGTGGCTCATGGCAACTCCTTGGCTGAAGCCCGCTCGCGCGCCGCGCGGCCAGGCTGGAATGGCGGCATTATGGCTCAGGCGCCCTGGCGGGCGCTCCAGCCATTGTTAGCAGATTTTTCCCCGAACGGTTCCCAGCGCCGGCGGATGCGGTGTTTATAATGCGCCGCCGCCTCGACCTGGCAGTCGCGCAGCGCCCCTCCTCCGCCCCTCTGCCGCCACGGCATGGACGCGGGCCAGGGTGCTCACGGCCAAGTCGACTCAAATTGATTCGCGCGCGCCGTGCCGCCGGCATGGCCGCCCTGTGGGTAGCTTTTTTATGGACAGCATCAACAACCGCATCGCCGAAGAACTGGGCGTGCGCCCGCAACAGGTCGCCGCCGCCGTGGCCCTGCTCGACGAAGGTTCCACCGTGCCCTTTATCGCCCGTTACCGCAAAGAGGTGACCGGCAGCCTCGACGACACCCAGCTGCGCCACCTGGAAGAGCGTCTGCGCTACCTGCGCGAACTGGACGAACGCCGCGTGGCGATCCTCGCCAGCATCGAGGAACAGGGCAAGCTCACTCCGGAACTCAAGCGCGAGATCGCCCTGGCCGACACCAAGACGCGCCTGGAAGACCTGTATCTGCCGTACAAGCAGAAGCGCCGCACCAAGGGCCAGATCGCCCTGGAAGCCGGCCTCGGCGAGCTGGCCGATGCGCTGTTCGGCAACCCGGAGCTGAGCCCGGAAAGCGAAGCCGAACGCTTTATCGACGCCGACAAGGGCTTCGCCGATGTGAAGGCCGTGCTCGAGGGCGCCAAGTACATCCTGATGGAGCGCTTCGCCGAGGATGCGGGCCTGCTCGACAAGCTGCGCAGCTTCCTCAAGGACCACGCCACCCTCAGCGCCCGCCTGGTGCCGGGCAAGGAACACGAAGGGGCCAAGTTCAGCGACTACTTCGAGCACGACGAAGCGCTCAAGGGCGTGCCGTCGCACCGCGCGCTGGCGATCTTCCGCGGCCGCAACGAGGGCATCCTCAGCGCCAGCCTGAAGGTCGGCGAGGAGCTGCCGGGTACCCTGCACCCCTGCGAGCTGATGATCGGCGAGCGCTTCGGCATCAGCGCGCAAGGCCGCGCCGCCGACAAGTGGCTGGCCGAGGTGGTGCGCTGGACCTGGAAGGTCAAGCTGTACAACCACCTGGAAACCGACCTGCTCGGCGAGCTGCGCGAGAAGGCCGAGGACGAGGCCATCGCCGTGTTTGCGCGCAACCTGCACGACCTGCTGCTGGCCGCGCCGGCCGGCCCGCGCGCCACCCTGGCGCTCGACCCTGGCCTGCGCACCGGCTGCAAGGTGGCGGTGGTCGATGCCACCGGCAAGGTGCTGGACACCGCCACCGTCTACCCGCACGCGCCGCGCAACGACTGGGACGGCACCCTGGCGGTCCTCGCCAAGCTGTGCGCCAAGCATGGCGTCGACCTGATCTCGATCGGCAACGGCACCGCCAGCCGCGAGACCGACAAGCTGGCCGCCGAGCTGATCAAGAAGGTGCCGGGCCTCAAGCTGACCAAGGTGATGGTCTCCGAGGCCGGCGCCTCGGTGTACTCGGCCTCAGAGCTGGCCGCGCGCGAATTCCCCGATCTCGACGTGTCGCTGCGCGGCGCCGTGAGCATCGCCCGCCGCCTGCAGGACCCGCTGGCCGAGCTGGTGAAGATCGACCCGAAATCCATCGGCGTCGGCCAGTACCAGCACGACGTGTCGCAGCTCAAGCTGGCGCGCTCGCTCGATGCCGTGGTCGAGGACTGCGTGAACGCCGTCGGCGTGGATGTGAACACCGCCTCCGCCGCGCTGCTGGCGCGCATCTCCGGGCTGAATGCGACCCTGGCGCAGAATATCGTCGCCCATCGCGACCAGAACGGCGCGTTCAAGACCCGCGCCGAGCTGAAGAAGGTGCCGCGCCTGGGCGAGAAGACCTTCGAGCAGGCCGCCGGCTTCCTCCGCGTGATGAACGGCGACAACCCGCTGGACGCCTCCGCGGTGCACCCGGAAACCTACCCGCTGGTCGAGCGCATTGCCCAGGACACCGGCCGCGACATCCGCTCGCTGATCGGCGACTCGGGCTTTCTCAAGCGCCTCGACCCGGCCAAGTTCACCGACGAGCGCTTCGGCCTGGTCACCGTCGGCGACATCCTCAAGGAACTGGACAAGCCCGGCCGCGACCCGCGTCCGGAGTTCAAGACCGCCGAGTTCCAGGAAGGCGTGGAAACCCTCAAGGACCTCGAGCTGGGCATGGTGCTCGAGGGTGTGGTGACCAACGTCACCAACTTCGGCGCCTTCGTCGACATCGGCGTGCATCAGGACGGTCTGGTGCACATCAGCGCGCTGTCGGAGAAGTTCATCAAGGACCCGCACGAGGCGGTCAAGGCCGGCGACGTGGTCAAGGTCAAGGTGATGGAGGTGGATATCCCGCGCAACCGCATCGCCCTGTCCATGCGCATGGGCGATACCCCCGGCGAGAAGGTCGACGGCCAACGCGGCGGACAATCGCGCGCTGGCAACCGTGGCGGCAACGCGCCGCGCAGCGAGCGTCATTCCAGCCAGGACAAACCGGCCCCCGCCAGCGGCGGTATGGCCGCCCTGTTCGCCAACGCCAAGCAGTTGAAGAAATGAGCACGACCGACAAGGTCGGCGCCAGCAGCGCCTTTTCCCGCCTGCTCGGCCTGGAGATTCTCCAGGTCGGCGGCGGCGAGGCGCGTGTGCGCCTGAGCCTCACCGACGAGCTGCGCAACCTGCACGGCAAGCTGCACGGCGGCGCACTGTTCTCGCTGATCGACACCGCCATGGGCCAGGCCAGCCACAGCCTCGGCGATGGCGGGCCGAGCAGCGTGACCCTGGAGTGCAAGATCAACTACATCCGCCCGGTGTCCGAAGGCAGCGTGCTGTGCCACGCCAAGGTGCTGCATGCCGGGCGCCGCACCCAGGTGGTGGAGGCCGAAGTGCTGCAGGGCGACAAGCTGGTCGCCAAGGCACAAGGCACCTTCGCCTGCGTGTAATCGGCGCCGCTCGGGCTGGTCTAACCTGGGTAACCGTTCGCCCCTTGCAGAGTGCCGGGGCGATCCCCATATTGTGGCGACTGCCCAGTTAGGAAGTGCATCTTGAGCGACCTTCTCTCCCGCCGCCTGGCCCTGCTCGGCGAGCCGGCCCACCTGTCCCTGCTGGGCCAGTGCCTGCACGGCATCGAACGCGAATGCCTGCGCATCGACCAGGACGGCCAGCTGGCCCTGACCCCGCATCCGCAGGGGCTGGGCTCGGCGCTGACCCATGCGCAGATCACCACCGACTATTCCGAATCGCTGCTGGAATTCATCACCGGCACCGCCACCGACCCGGCGGCCACCCTCGACGAGCTGGAACGCATCCACCGCTTCGCCTACGCCAAGCTGGGCGACGAGCTGCTGTGGAGCCCGTCGATGCCCTGCGCCTTGCCGGATGAAGAAACTATCCCTATCGCCCGCTACGGCAGCTCCAATATCGGCCGGCTCAAGTACGTCTACCGCAAGGGCCTGGCGTTGCGCTACGGCAAGACCATGCAGTGCATCGCCGGCATTCACTACAACTTCTCCCTGCCCGAGGGTCTGTGGCAGCTGCAGCAGCAGGCCGAAGGCGACACGCAGAGCGCGCGCGACTACCAGTCGGCGCGCTATATCGCGCTGATCCGCAACTTCCGCCGCTACAGCTGGCTCTTGATGTACCTGTTCGGCGCCTCGCCGGCGCTGGACAAGGGCTTCATGCGCGGCCGCCCGCACCAGCTGCAGGAGCTGGACGCCAGCACCCTGTACCTGCCCCATGCCACCAGCCTGCGCATGAGCGATCTGGGCTACCAGAGCAGTGCCCAGTCCGGCCTGACCCCCTGCTACAACGACCTGGCCAGCTACACCGACAGCCTGCGCCTGGCCGTGGCCACGCCCTACCCGGCCTATGTCGAGGCCGGCATCAAACGCGACGGCGAGTGGCTGCAGCTGAACACCAACATCCTGCAGATCGAGAACGAGTACTACTCGAGCATCCGCCCCAAGCGCGTCACCCGCAGCGGCGAACGGCCGATCCAGGCGCTGATGAGCCGCGGCGTGCAGTACGTGGAAGTGCGCTGCCTGGACATCAACCCCTTCCTGCCGCTGGGCATTGACCTCAGCGAATCGCGCTTTATCGACGCCTTCCTGCTGTTCTGCGCGCTGGCGGACAGCCCGCTGCTGGAAGGCGGCGAGTGCCGCAGCTGCACCGACAACTTCCTCAAGGTGGTCAAGGAAGGCCGCCGTCCCGGCCTGCACCTGCAGCGCGATGGCCGCCCGGTGGAACTCAAGACCTGGGCCCTGGAGCTGATCGAGCAGATCCGCCCGCTGGCCGAGCTGCTCGACCGCAGCCAGGGCGGCGCGGCGCACGGCAAGGCCCTGGCGGCGCAGCAGGCCAAGGTCGAGGATGCCGACCTGACGCCCT
>NZ_AVOF01000189.1:0-6529 GCF_000465935.2 Pseudomonas sp. EGD-AK9 | reverse complement strand
GCCGGGCGAGGCGCGCCGGCCGCACTATGCCGAGCCGGCGCAGCTGCAGGAGCTGGCCGAGCTGATGGAGCAGCTGGCGCTGCAACTGGACGCCGCGGCCAATATCGAGGTGCAGGTGGTGCCGCAGGGCCTGCGCATCCTGATCAAGGACGACGCCCAGCGCTTCATGTTCAGTCGCGGCAGTGCCCGCCTGGATGCGCATTTCGCCACCCTGCTGCAGCGCCTGGCCGGCATCCTGGCCAAGGTCGACAACCACCTGATCATCAGCGGCCATACCGACTCCACGCCCTACCGCGGCGCGGTCGGCGGCTACAACAACTGGAACCTGTCCGGCGACCGCGCCTTGCGCGCGCGCAACGTGCTGGTCGAGGCCGGCCTGCCGGCTGCCACCGTGCTGCAGGTCACCGCCCAGGCCGACGGCATGCCGCTGCTGGCGGACGACCCGGAGAACGGCGCCAACCGGCGCATCGAGCTGCTGCTGCTGACCCGTCAGGCCGAGGGACTGTACCGCGAGCTGTTCGGCGAGGCGCAGGCGCGCGTGGAGTATCGCGCCGAGGGCGCGCGGTTCAGCGCGCCGGGCTCGTAGGATGACCATGGTCACCGGGCAATTAGGCGGTAGGTTGGGTTGAGCCGCGCAGCGGCGAAGCCCAACGTGGTTCGCTGTCGAGCTTCGCTGCGCTCAGCGCCAACCTACAGGCTGCGCGGCACCCGCGCCGGGCAGTAGACCTGGCGGGTTTCCAGGCCGTAGAGGCAGTTGCGAAAGCTCACCAGGCGGATGGTCGAGCCCTTGTGCCGGCCGTACAGCAGGTTGAACACCAGCTCGTCGTCGGCGTCGCTGGACAGGCCGCTGACCTGGCCGTCCTCGACGCGCAGGCGGTAGTTGCCGAGAAAGCCGTACTCCACCACCCCCGAGGTCTCGAGGATGCTGTCGCCCTGGCGGGTCATGGCGTAGAAGCGCCCACCCCGAACCTGCAGGTTGTGGCTGAGGTCGAGCACCTTGCCGTTGCTCAGCTGCACCTGGCCGCTGGAGTGGAAGCGCCCGTCCAGCTCGGCGCTGGACTTGAAATTCAGCCACAGGGTGAGGATACCGAGCAGCAGCAGCAGCAGGCTGCCCAGCGCCGCCAGCAACCAGCGCCGGCTCAGGCCGCGTTGTTCTTGCTGGCTCATGGCAGGCACCGGGTCAGTTGCGCGTCGGCCAGCTGGCTCAGCTGGCTGTCGTGGACCATCAGCGAGCGCGCGCCGCCGCCCGGCTGCATGCACAGCAGCTCGAAGAAGCCGCCGCTGTTGCCGAGGATCAGCTCGGCCGGCTTGTCGCTCAGCTCCGCCAGGCGCCTGGCCAGGCCGTGGGTGTCCAGGATCAGTTGCTGCAGGCGCTGCTCGTCCTGGTCGACGTAGAGCACGCTGACCTGGCCCAGAGTCAGCTCGCTGCTGTGCAGGCGGGCCGGCAGGCTGAACAGGTAGAGACCGACGAACAGGCCGGCGGCGACCAGGCCGAGGGAACCGAGCAGCGCCAGCCAGGAGCCGCGTCGGCGGCTGTGGCGCTGCAGGAAGGCCTGGCCGGGGGGGCTCGCAGCGATCGGCTCGTCGACCGCGCCGATATCCTCGATGCTCGGCGGGTAGACCAGGTGGCTGGGGTTGAGCAGGTAGCCGCGACGCGGCAGGGTCTGGATGATTTCGCGGCTCTTCTCGTCGCCGAGCACCTGGCGCAGGGTGTAGATCTGCTGGTTGAGGCTGCCCTGGCCGACCACCCGGTCGGCCCAGGCGTGGTTCATCAGCTCGTCGCGCGACACCACCTCGCCGGGTTCCTGCAGCAGGCGTTCGAGCAGGCGGCTGCCGGAGTAGCCGAGGTCGATCTTCTCCTCGATGCCGCTTTTCACCAGGGTCAGCTGATACAGCGCCGGGTAGAAGTGCGCATAGCAGTCGCGCCGCCCGGTCTTGATGATCAGGCAGGCGATATTGCTTCCCGGCTCGGCTACCGGCGTTTCGGGGCTGGTGTTCATGCGTTCCTTGAGGCGAGCGGCGGTTCCATGCGGGATGGTTCCCGGCGATGGACTGTCGGCATTCTGGCGTCAGGAAAATGCAGTGGCAAGTCTTGTACCAGCCGCCCTCTGCGCGGGCAGGTTGCCGGTTGCTGCAGGCATTGACCCAATACCAGCCGGTGCGCGGGCGAAGTCGACGCTATCGGCGAGAATCGCCGGCGCTTGCTCGAGCACGCCGTGGCTGGATGACGCTTGATCGGTTTGGCTGATAAGGCGAGAGAGCGACGGGCGGCGGCGGGGCCATGAGAAACGCCTCCTCGAGGCAGGGCGTTCGGGGGGATGGGCGCAATCCGTTGCGCCCGGATGACGCGGGATCAGCCCAGCAGGGACATGACCATGCCCGGCATCTGGCCGGCTTGCTTGAGCATGGAGATGCCCGACTGCATCAGCATCGAGTTCTTGGTCATGTTGGCGCTTTCCTTGGCGAAGTCGGCATCCATGATGCGACCCTTGGCCATGTCGGTGTTGTCCTTCATGTTGCTCAGGTTGTTGGCGGTGTGGTTCAGGCGGTTGATGTTGGCGCCGAACTGGGCACGCATCGAGCCGACTTCGTTCAGCGCAGTTTCCAGTCCATCGATTGCAGTGCCGGCGTTGGCGGCGCTATCGAGTGTAAAGGCAGCAATGGTGGTGTTGAGAGTGGTATCCAGAGCAGTCAGATCTGCGCTGACGTCAAATGCAAGGGTTTCAGCCGAACTGGAACCGATCTGGAAGTTGACCGGAGCTGCGAGCTTGGTGGTGAATAGCGCTTCGCCAGCGTACTTGGTGTTGTTGAAGATGTTGGTCACTTCCTTGGCCAGTTCGTCGTACTCGGCTTGCAGAGAGGCGCGGTCATCGACGGAGTTGGTATCGTTCGCCGCCTGGGTGGCCAGATCCTTCATGCGTTGCAGGATGTCAGTGGTTTCGTTGAACGCGCCTTCGGCGGTCTGCAGCAGCGATACGGCGTCGCCGGTGTTGCGCATGGCCATGTCCATGCCGCGCGACTGGGCGTTGAGGCGAGTGGCGATCTGCAGGCCGGCGGCGTCGTCGGCGGCCGAGTTGATGCGCAGGCCAGTGCCCAGGCGCTGCTGGTTGGCGCCCAGGGCGTTGTTGGTCTTGGTCAGGTTGGTCTGGGTGACCAGCGAGGAGTAGTTGGTATGAATCGACAGAGCCATGTGCGTATTCCTTCTTGCTTGAGCGCTTGAGTGAAGCTGGCTGATTGCCTGCTATGGGGGTAAGGCGACCGGCTTCTGACGCTGCTTAAATGGCGCTGAGGAATTTTTCTGCGACAGCTCGGCAGGCCGGCTCGTCGTGGAGAGATGTCGTCTGGTGTATCCACCGCCCGCGCACGCTTCATCAAGTGCTGGCGCCGCTGTTCTGCCGGTGGAAAACGCTGCGCGGCTTTCCACCCTACGCATCGGCGTTATCTGAAGGTGCTGGTCACCACCCCTTCTTCCACCACCTGCGCCTCGATCACCTTCTGGCTGCCGAGGTTGCGCACGCGGATCACCTGGCCTGCGCGGCCGTTGCCCAGGGCTTCGCCGGTGGCCGAGGCGGCGATGCCGTCCTGGCTGGCGACTATGGTCACCTGCTGGCCGCGGCGCACCAGCAGCGGGGTGGTCAGCAGGCTAGGGGCGATCAGCGCGCCGGCGCGGATGCGCCGTTTGGCGCCCTGACCTATCACCTCGTCCGCGCTGTTGTAGAAGCCGCGTGAGGCCTTGGCGACGTTCACCTCCTGCAGTTGCAGCTGTTCGGCGGCGATGGTCTGGCCGCGTTCGATCGCCCGTGCGGCGTGCACCGCGGGCACCAACACGCTGGCCTGAACCAATGCCACTCGCGTCCAGCCCGGGGTGTCGGCGCAGCTCAGCTGCAGGCGCTGGCGCGCCAGGGGCGAGGGGGCATCGCCGGCGACCCTCAGCTCCAGCGTCTGGCTGCAGGCCGGCAGCCGCTCGGCGCCGCTCAGCAGGGTGGTGCTCAGGCTGTGGCGCATGCCCTGCCAGGCCTGGCGCTTGGCCTCGGCGGCGAGCTGCTGCTGCATGTGCGCGGCAATCGCCTGGTCGATCTGGCCGGCGGCATCCGGCTCGGCGCGCGCGGCGCCGAATGGCAGCAGGGCGAGGAGGAAAAGCGCGCGGGCGCAGGCGGAAAAGGTCCTTCCGCTTTTCCTCCCGGCACTCTGTCGATGCGGAAGCCGGGCGACGCGGAAAGCCTCGTGCATCCTAGAAAATCCCTTATAAATCAAAGGTCTGTTGCTCTCGTAAAGGTTGGGCACGCTTTGTGCTCAAGGCACTGCAGCACAACCTTGGGTTAAGGGTAGCGGTGAATGAGTATACGGATTGATGAGGTGGTGGGCCTGCATACGCGCGCTCTCGAACTGCGCATGCAGCGCAGCGAGATTCTTGCCGCCAACCTGGCCAACGAGGACACCCCGGGCTTTCTCGCCCGCGATATCGACTTCGCCGGCGAGATGCAGCGGCTCGACCCGCAGCAGCGTTTCGCCGCCAGCAGCGCGGAACTCAAGTACCGCATCCCGACCCAGCCGTCGCAGGATGGCAACAGCGTCGAGCTGAGTGTGGAGCAGGCGGCGTTCTCCAAGAACAGCATGGACTTCCAGACCAGCCTGACCTTTCTCAGCATGAAATTCAGGGGCCTGAAACAGGCTATCGAGGGGCGCTGATCATGGCTTTCGACTCCATCTACCGCATCGCCGGCTCGTCGATGAACGCACAGACCGTGCGCCTCAACACCGTGGCCAGCAACCTGGCCAACGCCGACTCCGCCGCGGCCAAGGCCGAGGACGTGTACCAGGCGCGCAAGCCGGTGTTCGCCGCGGTGTACGGCAACGACCAGCTGACCCGCGGCCTGGGCATGGGCGGTGCCCATGTGCAGGTGCTCGACGTGGTCGGCGCCGGCCGCGAGCCGGTGCGCCGCTACGAGCCTGACAACCCCCTGGCCGACGACCAGGGCTACGTGTTCTACGCCGATATCGATCAGATCGAGGAGATGACCGACATGATGTCGGCCACGCGCAGCTTCGAGACCAGCGTAGAAGTGCTCAACCGCCTGAAAAGCATGCAGCAGGGCCTGCTCAAGCTCGGAGAATCCTGATGACCACGGTCAGCAACAACAGCCAGAGCAATCACGTCTACGGCATCGAGGAGGCGGTGACGCAGGCGGTCAACGTCAGCGACGCGACCCAGCTGGAGAACAACTTCCTCAGCCTGATGGTCGCGCAGATCCAGAACCAGGACCCGACCAAGCCGGTGGACAGCACCGAGTTCCTCAACCAGTTCGCCGCCATGAGCCAGGTCAAGAGCCTGGAAAACATGGCCTCGCTGAGCAAGAGCAACCTGGTGCTGATGGACAACCTGCAGACCCTCACCGCCGCCGGCCTGGTCGGCCAGGAGGTCAAGGTGGCCACCGAGCAGCTGCAGCTGGGCGAAGACAAGATCAGTGGCGCGCTCAACCTGGAACATGCCGCCGGCCAGCTGAGCCTGGTGCTTACCGACGGCAACGGGGTGAAGAAGACCGTCGCGCTGGGCAGCCAGGCGCCGGGCGCGGTGCCCTTCGAGCTGGACCCCAAGGCGCTGGGCCTGCCACCCGGCCGCTACCAGGTCGAGGTGGTCAGCGACAGCGGCGAGTACCCCAAGGTCGAGGTGGCCGGTCGCGTCACCCAGGTGCGCGTCAGCGCCGAAGGCCCGGTGCTGGACGTGGTCGGCGTGGGCTCCGTGCCCTTCTACAACATCACCGAGTTCGGCCAGGCGCACACCGCCGGCCTGCTCTGATTCCATTTCTTCGCTTAATTCAAAGGTCCAGTCGCCATGAGTTTCAATATCGCCATGACCGGCCTCAGCGCCGTCAACGAACAACTCAACACCATCAGCCACAACATCGCCAACGCCGGCACCACCGGCTTCAAGTCGTCGCGCACCGAGTTCGGCAGCATCTACGCCGACAGCCAGGCGATGGGCGTGGAAGTGCTGGCCAGCACCCAGAGCATCAGCCAGGGCGGCTCCCTGGTGACCACCGGGCGTAGCCTGGACCTGGCCATTTCCGGCGGCGGCTTCTTCGTTACCCGCGGCGGCAACGGCGACGTCAGCTACACCCGCGCCGGGGTGTTCGGCGCCGACAAGAACAACAACATCGTCAGTGCCACCGGCCAGGTGCTGCAGGGCTACCCGGTAGACGCCGCCGGCAACCTGTTAGTGGGCGCCGTGGGCGATCTGCAGCTGCAGAACGCCAACCTGCCGGCGCGCGCCACCGACAGCCTGGCCTTCGTCATGAACCTGGATTCCAACCAGGCCGTGCCGGCCACCGCGCCCTTCGACCCGGCGGACGTCAACACCTACAACTCCACCTACACCACCAAGGTGTTCGACTCCCAGGGCAAGGAACACACCCTGACCCAGTACTTCGTCAAGACCGCCGACAACGCCTGGGAAGCCCACTACTACGCCGACGGCGCCGCGGTCGGCGGCCCGCAGGCGCTGACCTTCGGCACCAACGGCAGCCTCACC
>NZ_AVOF01000188.1:0-6567 GCF_000465935.2 Pseudomonas sp. EGD-AK9 | reverse complement strand
CTTGACCACCTCGGCCTTGCCGCCGGTCAGGGCGGCCAGCGAGTCGTTGGCGAAGGCGCCGCTGCTGAGCATCTTCGGCGGGGCGCTGGCGGCGAGGGCCTGCAGCTTGCCGGCGCGGCTCAGCGCCTTCTTCACCTTGGTCACCAGCTGCTCGTTGGAGAAGGGCTTGCCGATGTAGTCGGAGACGCCGGCCTGGATCGCCTGCACCACGTTTTCCTTGTCGCCGCGGCTGGTGACCATGATGAAGGGGGTGGTCTTCAGGCTGTCCTGCTCGCGGCACCAGGTCAGCAACTCGAGGCCGGACATCTCCGGCATTTCCCAGTCGCAGAGGATCAGGTCGACCGGCTGGCGGCCCAGCAGCTGCTGGGCCTTGCGCCCGTTGACCGCCTCTTCGATCTGTACGCCGGGGAAGTGATCGCGCAGCCCTTTCTTGACCAGATCACGGATAAAGGTCGCGTCGTCCACCACCAGCACACTGACTTTGCTCATCGGCCTCTCCTGTACGAATGGCGTTAAGCATAGTCATGGCCAGTGGCCAAAGGCCAACGGAAAAGCGCATGCCCCACCTCAGCGGTAGGGCGCACCGCGACGCCCTGCCATGCGACAACCAGCGCCGGCTCAGGCGCCGGGCTTGCCCTCGACCTCTTCGCGCATGCGCGTCAGGCCGATATGCCGTACGTCGGTGCCGCGCACCAGGTAGATCACCAGTTCGGCGATGTTGCGCGCGTGGTCGCCGATGCGCTCCAGCGAACGCAGCGCCCAGATCACGTTGAGCACGCGGGAGATCGAGCGCGGGTCTTCCATCATGTAGGTGACCAGTTCGCGCAGCGCGGTCTTGTACTCGCGGTCGACGGTCTTGTCGTACTGCGCCACCGACAGCGCCAGGTCGGCATCGAAGCGGGCGAAGGCGTCGAGCGCCTCCTGCACCATGCGTCGCACCTGGTCGCCGATATGCCGCACCTCGACGTAGCCCTTGGGCGACTCGCCTTCCTCGCACAGCTGGATGGCGCGCTTGGCGATCTTGGTCGACTCGTCGCCGATGCGCTCGAGGTCGATCACCGACTTGGAGATGCTGATGATCAGGCGCAGGTCGGAGGCCGCCGGCTGGCGCCGGGCGAGGATGCGCACGCACTCCTCGTCGATGTTGCGCTCCATCTGGTTGATCTGGTCGTCGATGTCGCGCACCTGCTGGGCCAGGCCGGAGTCGGCCTCGATCAGCGCGGTGACGGCGTCGTTGACCTGCTTCTCCACCAGGCCGCCCATGGCCAGCAGGTGGCTGCGCACTTCTTCCAGTTCGGCGTTGAACTGCTGGGAGATGTGCTGGGTGAGGTTGTCTTTGTTGATCATGTTTCGCTCCGCGAAAGCTGCCGGCTTGGGTGACCATGGTGCGCGCGGCGCACCCTGCATTAAGTATCAAGGCCCTTGGAAAATGCTCTCTGGCGCGAAGGGCGTGCGCTGACAGTACGATGAGTACGACAAGCGCGCCCGACAAAGCCAGGGAGTATTTGCCATGGCCTTAGCCGTAACGACCGGTGATGTAGTCTTCTGTCTGCTTCTTGGCCGGGTTGGTGAACAGGGTGTCGGTGTCGCCGAACTCGATCAGCTTGCCCATGTACATGAACGCCGTGTAATCGGACACCCGCGCCGCCTGCTGCATGTTGTGGGTGACGATGACGATGGTGTACTTGCTCTTGAGTTCGTAGATCAGCTCTTCGACCTTGAGCGTGGAAATCGGGTCGAGCGCCGAGCAGGGTTCGTCGAGCAGCAGCACTTCCGGCTGTACCGCCACGGTGCGGGCGATCACCAGGCGCTGCTGCTGACCGCCGGACAGGCCGAGGGCCGATTCGTGCAGGCGATCCTTGACCTCGTCCCACAGCGCCGCGCTCTTCAGCGCCCACTCCACCGCCTCGTCGAGCACGCGCTTCTGGTTGATGCCCTGGATGCGCAGGCCGTACACCACGTTCTCGTAGATGCTCTTGGGGAAGGGGTTGGGCTTCTGGAACACCATGCCGACGCGGCGACGCAGCTCGGCGACATCCTCGCCCTTGCGGTAGATGTTGCGCCCGTCGAGGTTGATCTCGCCTTCCACGCGGCAGCCGTCGACCAGGTCGTTCATCCGGTTGAAGGTGCGCAGCAGGGTCGACTTGCCGCAACCCGACGGGCCGATGAAGGCGGTGACGCGCTGGCGCGGGATCTCCATCTTGACGTCGAACAGCGCCTGCTTCTCGCCGTAGTAGAGGTTCAGCCCCGGCACGGCGATGGCCGTGGTCTCGCTGGCCAGGTTGAGGCTCTGCTTGTCGCGGCCGAGGGCGGCCAGGTCGATACCGTGGGTATGGGCTTCGTGTTGCATAACAGTCTCCTTCGGAGGCTATAGGCTTCAAGCTACAGGCCGCAGGCCGGCTCTCGCCCGGTGCCTGCAGCTTGCCGCCTGCCGCAGAATTAGTGATCCAGCGCCTTGTACTTCTCGCGCAGGTGGTTGCGGATATACACCGCACTGAAGTTCAGCAGGATGATGACCAGCACCAGCAGCAACGCGGTGGCGTACACCAGCGGCCGCGCGGCCTCGACGTTGGGGCTCTGGAAGCCGACGTCGTAGATGTGGAAGCCCAGGTGCATGATCTTCTGGTCCAGGTGCAGGTAGGGGTAGTTGCCATCTACCGGCAGCGACGGCGCCAGCTTGACCACGCCCACCAGCATCAGCGGCGCCACCTCGCCGGCGGCGCGGGCCACGGCGAGAATCAGGCCGGTCATCATCGCCGGGCTGGCCATCGGCAGCACCACGCGCCAGAGGGTCTCCACCTTGGTCGCGCCGAGGGCCAGGGAGCCTTCGCGCACCGCCCGCGGAATCCGTGCCAGGCCTTCCTCGGTGGCGACGATGACCACCGGCAGGGTGAGGATCGCCAGGGTCAGCGAGGCCCACAGCAGGCCCGGGGTGCCGAAGGTCGGCGCCGGGGCGGCTTCCGGGAAGAACAGGCGGTCCAGCGAGCCGCCCAGCACGTAGACGAAGAAGCCCAGGCCGAACACGCCGTAGACGATCGCCGGTACGCCGGCCAGGTTGTTCACCGCGATGCGGATCACCCGGGTCAGCGGGCCCTGCTTGGCGTACTCGCGCAGGTAGATGGCCGCCACCACGCCGAACGGGGTGACGATCACGGCCATGATCAGGGTCATCATGATGGTGCCGAAGATCGCCGGGAAGATGCCGCCCTCGGTGTTGGCCTCGCGCGGGTCGTCGCTGACGAATTCCCACAACTTGGCCAAGTAGAAGGCGATTTTCTCGCCCAGGCCCATGGCATTGGGCTGGAAGGCCCGCACCACCTTGCCCAGGCTGATGGTGACTTCGCGGCCATCGACGGTCTTGAGCGTGACGCTGTCGCGGTTGAACGCCTGGTTGAGGGCGATCAGCTCGGTTTCCAGCACCTTGTACTCGGCATCCCACTGCGCCCGCTCGGCGTCCAGCTCGGCGCGGGCGACGTCATCCAGCCGACCTTGCAACTCCAGCTTGCGGGTTTGCAGCCGCACGCGCTCGAGCCCGGCGTTGATCCGTCCGATGTCCTTCTTCTCCAGGCGCACCAGCTGCTTGTGCAGCTTCTCGACGCGGGCGATGCGTTCCTGCAGCGCGGGCCAGCTGGCATCGCCTTCGGCCACCAGCTCGCCGGCTTCCTTGACGTTGACCAGGTAGCCGTAGAAGTTGCCCCACTCGCGGCGCTCCAGCGCCGTGAGGTTTCCCGGGGTGCGCGGATTGCTCAGCCATTCGCCGACCACCCAGGTGAAGTCCGCGCCATACACGTCGCGGTTACCCACCTTGAACAGCTCGCGGGTCATGAACTCGCCGCCCTCGACATCCACCGGCAAGCCGGAGGCGGCCAGACGCGCGCGCGGCACTTCCTCGATCTGGGTGATTTCGCCGGCCATCACCCGGGCTTCCTGACCCGGCACCTGGTAGTCGGCTTCGACTATATTCGCCGGCCAGAAGTGGCCGAGGCCGCGTACGGCGATCACCAACAGCAGGCCGAGGGTCATGATCACCGCGATCGATACGGCGCCGGCATTCATCCAGATCCACGGCGTACCGCTCTTGAACCAGGTTTTCAGGTTGTTCTGTTTCACGGACATATACCTTCCCAAACCTTAGAGCGAGGCGTACTTGACGCGCAGACGCTGGCGCACCAGCTCCGCCAGGGTGTTCATGACAAAGGTGAAGCCGAGCAGCACCAACGCCGAGAGGAACAGCACGCGGTAGTGGGTACCGCCGACTTCCGATTCGGGCATTTCCACCGCCACGTTGGCGGCCAGGGTGCGCAGGCCTTCGAAGATGTTCATGTCCATGATCGCGGTGTTGCCGGTGGCCATCAGCACGATCATGGTCTCGCCGACGGCGCGGCCCATGCCGATCATCACCGCCGAGAAGATGCCCGGGCTGGCGGTGAGGATCACCACCCGGGTCAGGGTCTGCCAGGGCGTGGCGCCCAGGGCCAGGGAGCCGAAGGTCAGGCTCTTGGGTACGCTGAACACGGCGTCTTCGGCGATCGAGTAGATGTTCGGGATCACCGCGAAGCCCATGGCCAGGCCGACCACCAGGGCGTTGCGCTGGTCGAACGGGATGCCCAGGTCATTGCTCAGCCACATGCGCATGTCGCCGTCGAACAGCCAGTTCTCCAGGTGCCCGCTCATGGCCAGCGAGACGTAGGCCACCAGCAGGATCACCGGGATCAGCAGCGCCGATTCCCAGCCATCCGGCACGCTCAGGCGAATCGACTCCGGCAGGCGGCTCCACAGGTAGCCGGCCAGCAGGATGCCTATCGGGGTAAAGATCAGCAGGCTGAAGATGCCCGGCAGATGGCCTTCCACGTAGGGCGCGAGGAACAGGCCGGCGAAGAAGCCGAGAATCACCGTCGGCAGCGCCTCCATCAGCTCGATCACCGGCTTGACCTTGCGGCGCATGGCCGGGGCCATGAAGTAGGCGGTGTAGATCGCGGCGGCAATCGCCAGCGGCGCGGCCAGGAGCATGGCGTAGAACGCCGCCTTGAGCGTACCGAAGGCCAGCGGTGCGAGGCTCAGCTTGGGTTCGGCGTCGGTGCTGGCGGAGGTCGATTGCCAGACGTAGCCGGGCGCGTCGTAGTTCTCGTACCACACCTTGCCCCACAGCGAACTCCAGGAAATCTCCGGGTGCGGGTTGTCGATGATCCAACGTTGCAGCTGGCCCTCGCGCTCCACCAGCACGCGGTTGGCGCGCGGCGACAGGGCGGCCAGCACCTGACCTTCGGCGACCTGGTCGACCAGCAGGGTCCGGTGCGCGGTGCTGTGGAAGATGCCCAGGTTGCCCTGCTCGTCCAGCGCCAGGAAGCCCTTGCGGCGCTCTTCCGGGAGAATCTGCACGATCGGGCTGTCGCCCAGCTGGAAGCTGCGGATCGACTTCAACACGGCCTTGCCGTCTGCTTCGCGCACCATGAACCACTGGGCGATAGCGCCGCTGCTGTCGCCGATCAGCAGCGAAATGCCGCCGAGCAGCGAGGTGGCCTGACTGACCTCCAGCTTGCCGTTCTCCAGCAGCTTGTAGCGGCCGTTGAGGCTGTTGCTGCGCAGGTCGAAGACATCGGCGGTGGCGCGCCCGTTGACCACGTACAGCCACAGGTGGCGCGGGTCGATGATCAGTGCCTTGATCGGCTCGGCGATCTGCGGCAGGGCGACGCGCTCTTCACTGAGGGTGACCTCGCCGGTCATCAGGTTCTCTTCGCGGCCCAGGTTCAGCACGTGCAGTTCGGTACCGGTGGAACCGGCCAGCATCAGGGTGCCGCCGTTCAGGCTCAGGCCGACGTGATCCAGCTCGCGGCCCTGGGCATCGAGCTCGATCGGCGCGGCGCCGAAGGGGTATTCGATGCTCGGCGTGATGGTCTGCACATCGTTGGGGTAGCTGAGCTTGTAGACATGCCGGAACACCAGCACCTGGCCGTTGGACAGGCCCAGGGCCACGCGGTTGCTGCCCGGCTGGTCCTGGCCGACCGAAACGATACGCGCATCCGCCGGAATCGGCAGCTGCACGCGGCTCAGCGGCTGCATCTGCTTGGCATCGAAGAACTGCACCTGACCGCTCTGGTCCAGGCGCATGGCCATCTGGTTCTGCTCTTCCAGGGTCAGCAGCAGCGGTGCGCCGGCTTCGCCCAGCCAGGCGGCCTGCACCGGCTTGCGGCTGTCCAGGTCGGCGCCCTGGAACATCGGCAGCACCACATAGGCCAGGTAGAAGAAGATCAGGGTGATGGCACCGAGCACCGCCATGCCGCCGACGGAAACCGCCCAGCGGGCGAAGCGATCCTTCAGCGCGCGCAGGCGGCGCTTGCGCTGCAGGGAGGGGGTATTGAAGTCGATCCCCAGGGGATTCTCGACCCCCTGATTCGGTGAGCGGTTCACGGTGTCGTTTGCCAAGTCATTCATGCGAGAAATCTCTGCGCGAGCTTGTTTGCAGCGCATGCGGCTGCCCAGGCTTGCCAATCTAGCGGGCTTGTATGACAGAAAGGTTACAGCCAGCTGACATGACGAAGCCCGCCACTCCGAAGAGTGGCGGGCCCC
>NZ_AVOF01000187.1:0-6580 GCF_000465935.2 Pseudomonas sp. EGD-AK9 | reverse complement strand
GCTGCCGGGCCGCTCCGCGCAGGCCGGCAACCCGGGCGCCGCCGTACTGCCCAGCGCCGCAGCGCCCCTGCCGCAGCTGTGGCGTACGCCGGATGAACCCATCTGCCTGATCCAGGATCAGGCCGAAGGCTGGAGCATCGGCTGGCGCTGGCACCCGAGCCAGCGCTTCGACCTGCTCCAGGTGCAGCGCTGGCTGGACGGCCTGGACTGGCGCCGGGCCAAGGCGGTGCTGCACGGCGAAGACGGCTGGCGCTCGCTCAATGCCCTGCACGGCCAGGCCGGCGAGGGCTGGCGCTGCAGCGAATGGCGCAAGGACTCACGCCTGGAGCTGATCTTCAGCGAAGCGCAGGATGCCGCAGCCCTGCGCGCCGGCCTGGCTGCCTGCCGCGTCTCGTAGACCGCGTTAGCGGTCAGGGATAACTCTGGAACCAGGCGAGGATCTT
This sequence comes from Pseudomonas sp. EGD-AK9, assembly GCF_000465935.2. Lineage (NCBI taxonomy): Bacteria > Pseudomonadati > Pseudomonadota > Gammaproteobacteria > Pseudomonadales > Pseudomonadaceae > Pseudomonas > Pseudomonas sp. EGD-AK9. Next base: position 6,137 of record NZ_AVOF01000187.1, on the reverse strand, counting down.
GCCCGGCGAGCTGGCGAACCACTCGTGCCCGCCCAGCGCCTCGGTATGCCGCGCGGTTGGTATGCCCTGATGGAGCAGGCGGTCGTAGTACAGCTCCATGCTCCACCAGGGCACGGTGAGGTCGACGAAGCCGTGCACGAACAGGGTCGGCGGATGGTCGGCCGGCAGCGTCGGCACGCTGCACAGCGGCCCGGAGCAGGTGGCGTAGGAGCCGGACTGGATCGCCAGCGCCTTGAATCGGCCGGGGAAGGACACCGCCATGCGGCTGCTGTTGTAGCCGCCACTGGAGATGCCGGTGGCGTACTGGCGGCTGGCGTCGAGCGGGCCGAAATGGCCGGCGGCGATGGCCTCCAGCACGTTGCCGAGAAAGTCGTAGTCGGTGCTCAGCTCATAGTGCTGCGCCAGCCCGGGGATATTGGTCTGCCAGAACAGATCGGCCGGTGCGCTCGGCGCAACCACCGCGTAGCCGTTGTCGAGCAGGCGCTGGATCAGCTTGCCCTCGTAGAAGCCGCCGAACGGCATATTGCTGTAGTAGGTGAAGTCGTCGAGCGGGAAGAACGAGCCCTGGTAGATCAGCACCACCGGCCAGCCGGCGGCCGGCGGCGTGCCCAGCGGCGTCTGGTAGATCACCTGGCGCTGGCCGACCAGGCCGGAATCGATCCAGGCGGACTGATAGCTGCAACTGACCTTGGCCGGCAGCAGCAGGCTCTTGGCGCGCTCGCTGCAGCGCGAGGCGGCCTGGGCCTGGAGGGTGGACAGGGACAGCAACAGCAGGCAGAGAAAGGCGGTGCGAAGACGGGACATGGCGGAATTCTCCGTTGTTGTTATGGGTACCGCGCATCGAATTGAAACAGGAATTCCGATTCCGTCAAGCACTGCAGGCCGCGCCAATCCTGGCCTGCAGGCGAATGCGGCGGGCTTGAGCGCTGCGGAGAAGAGAAAAATAGAACCGGGGGCTTGCCAGGCTGAAACCAGCGTACTAGTTTATTCGGAACCGATGTTCCGATTCCGATAAAAACAACAGCTGGAGGTCATCGTGGCACATCAAGGAAGGGGCCTGGCGGCAGCCGGCCTGGCATTGCTCGGGGCGCTGCCATTCGGCGTGGCGCAGGGGTTTCAGACCCGTCATGGCGACTGGGGCGTGTCGCTGGACACCACCCTGTCCTACGGCGTCAGCTACCGCATGGAGGGGCAGGACAGCAAGCTGATCGCCCGCGCCAACGGCGGCACGGGCGACAACACGGCGCTGATCAACTCCGACGACGGCAACCTCAACTTCAAGAAGGGCGAGCTGTTCTCCGAGGTGGTCAAGGCCGTCTCCGAGCTGGACCTGCGCTATCGGGAACAATACGGCCTGTTCGTTCGCGGCCGCGCCTTCTACGACTTCGAGCTCGAGGACGACGAGCGTCGCCATCGCCAGATCAGCGACGCCGGCCTCGACGAAGCCGGCTCCAGCGCCGACCTGCTCGACGCCTTCGTCTACGGCAGCTGGACCGTCGGCGAGCGTGCGCTGAACGCCCGTCTCGGCCGCCAGGTGATCAACTGGGGCGAGTCGCTGTTCTATCAGAACGGCATCGGCGCCACCAACCCGGTGGACATCAACGCGCTACGCGCCCCGGGTTCGGAGATCAAGGAGGCCTATATGCCGACCGCCATGGTCTATGCCTCCTTCGAACTGCGCGACAACCTCAGCATCGAGGGCTACTGGCAGCCGGGCAAGGCCTGGGAAGCTTCGAAGATCGACCCCTGCGGCACCTACTACTCGACCCTCGACGTGCTCGGCGAGGGCTGCAACTACCTGTCGGTGGCGCCGCTGCAGGAGGCTATTCTCGGTACTGCCTTCGACAGCCCGGCCGTGGCCGCGGCCTACGGCGAGGCGCTCGGCCCCGGCTTCGTCAACGAGCTGATCCGCGGCTACCTGCCGCGCACCTTCATGCCGCGGGCGCAGGACATCGACGGCGACGACTCGCCCCAGTACGGCGTGGCCCTGCGCTGGTACGTGCCGCAGCTGAACGACACCGAACTGGGTTTCTACTACCTGCGCTACAACATGCAGGTGCCGATGATCGGCCTCACCGTCGGCCAGCCGGTACTGGTGCCGGTGGTCGGCCTGCTGCCGGACGCCAGCAGCTCGCGCTACTACGCCGAATACCTGGAGAAGCGCGACCTGTTCGGCGTCAGCTTCAACACCTCGGTCGGCGGCGACAGCATCTTCAACGGCCTGTCGCTGGCCGGCGAGCTGAGCTACCGGCCGGACACGCCGATCGCCCTGGGCCTGGGCGAGTACCTGCCGGACGCCCTGTTCGGCAACCTCGCCGGCCTGCCGGTGGGCACGCGGCTGGACGGCTACCGCGAGAAGGACATGGTCCAGGCCTCGCTGTCGGCCATCTACAACTTCACCGGCCTGCTCGGCGCCAACTCCGCGACCCTGTTCAGCGAACTGGTGGCCAGCCGGGTGCAGGGCCTGGAGTCGGACGTCGACTACTACGAGGCCACCAGCAGCGCCTACGGCGCCCAGGCCAGCCTGCAGCTGACCTACAGCAACGTGTTCAACCTGGTCACCCTGGCGCCCAGCCTCAGCTACCAGTACAGCATCAACGGCGTCGCCCCTCAGCTCACCAACGGCCTCGACGAGGAAGCGCAGAGCTGGTCGCTGGGCCTCGACGCCATCTATCAGGAGGCTTTCACGGTCGGCGCCCGCTACGTCGGCTACAGCGGCGGCGGCCTGTCGAACAAGCGCACCGACCGCGACTACCTGAGCCTCAACGTCAAATACAGCTTCTGAGAGGGAACGCCATGCATCGTCTGAATATCACCCTGCTGGCCTTCGCCCTGCTGGCAGCCGCGCCGGCCATGGCCCAGGTCGACGCCGCGCAGGCCGCGCGGCTCGGCCAGGATCTCACCCCCATGGGGGCCGAGCGCGCCGGCAATGCCGCCGGCAGCATTCCCGCCTGGGACGGCGGCCTGGCCAAGGACAGCGGCGCCTTCGACGCCAAGCTCGGCTACAAGGACCCCTTCGCCGCCGACCAGCCGCTGTTCACCGTGACCCAGGCCAATGCCCAGCAGTACCGCGAGCAGCTCAGCCCCGGTCAGCTGGCCATGCTGCAGCGCTACCACGACAGCTGGAAGCTCAAGGTCTACCCGACCCGGCGCTCGGCGTCCTACCCGGACAAGGTGTACGCCGCGGTCAAGACCAACGCCACGACAGCCAAGCTGATCGAGAACGGCAACGGCATCGCCGACTTCCAGCTGGCCACGCCCTTTCCCATTCCCCAGTCGGGCCTGGAGGTGCTGTGGAACCACCTGGTGCGCTACCGCGGCGACAGCGTCAAACGCTACTACGCCCAGGCCGTGCCGCACGCCAGCGGCGACTACTTCATGACCCGCATCGAGGACCTGTTCCTGTTCAACCAGGACGCCGGCGATCTCAGCAAGGGCAACGGCAACGTGCTGTTCTACTTCCGCCAGTCGGTGCTGGCGCCGGCGCGCCTGGCCGGTACCGAGCTGCTGGTTCACGAGACCGTCAACCAGGTCAAGGAGCCGCGTCTGGCCTGGCTCTACGCCGCCGGCCAGCGCCGCGTGCGGCGCACGCCGAACGTCGCCTACGACTCGCCCGGCACCGCCTCCGAGGGCATGCGCACCACCGACAACTTCGACATGTTCTCCGGCGCGCCGGACAAGTACGGCTGGCAGCTGCTGGGCAAGCGGGAAATGCTGGTGCCCTACAACAGCTACCGCTTCGCCGCCAAGAGCAACAAGTACAGCGACATCGTCCAGCGCGGCCACGTCAATCCCGAGCTGCTGCGTTACGAGCTGCACCGCGTCTGGCACGTGCGCGCCACGCTGAAGGCCGGCCAGCGCCACCAGTACAAGCGCCGCGACTTCTACTTCGACGAGGACAGCTACCAGATCCTGCTGGTCGATCACTACGACAACCGCGACAACCTCTGGCGCCTCGGCGAGTCCTACACCATCAACTATTACGATCAGCCACTGGTGTGGACCAAGGGCGACGCAATATACGACCTGATCGGCGGCCGTTATGTCATCGGCATTCTGTCCAACGAGGAGCCGGCGGATCAGTTCGATATTGCCCTGAAACCCACCGACTTCACCCCGGCGCAACTTAGAAGGGACAGCGTGCGTTAACTTTCGGCAACTTTCAGGTAATTGCAGATAAGCCGGGAAAGTTCCTCTGGCACAACTTCCCTGGGCGTCGTGCCGAGGCTGCCGACCATGGTGAAGTAGTTCATCCCGGCCAGCAGCAGATGGGCGCACAGATCGGCCGCCTGGGCGGGATTGGGGTGGCCCAGTTCGGCCGGGTTGGCCAGGGCGATACGGCAGAAGGTCTGACCGATATGGGCATTGAGCTGATGGAAGCGCTGGCGGAAACGCAGGTCCGCCGAGCTGCGCCGGATCAGTGCGCGGAGCAGACCCTCGCTGCCTTCGAACTGGCGCACCAGGCCCTGGATAAAGGCCGTGACGCGCGCCTGCAAAGGCGTTTCGGCATGTGCCAGCTGCTCGGCGAGGGTGTCGATGGCGCTGCCGCTCTGCTCGATGAAGCGCTCGTGCACGGCGTACAGCAGCACGTCCTTGTCGCCCAGCAGGCGATAGAAGGTGCCCACCGAGGATTCGGCCAGCTGGGCGATCTGGGAAATGCCGGTGTCTTCGAAGCTGTCGTTGGCGAGCAGCTCGGCGGCGACGTTGAGGAAGCGTTCCAGAGCCTTTTTGCTGCGTGCCTGGGTAGGGCTGGCGATGCTGTACATGATCAATTCTCGAACCGGCACGGGCCGATTCTAGGGGGTTTGGCAAGTCAAGGCAAATAACCGCTCCATTATTAGAAAGTTGTCTGGAAAGTTGATGGATTAACGCCCGGTGGATGATTCCTTTATTGCGAGTCAGGGCACTTTATTGTTTGTCGTTAATTAAGGAGTCGAGTGAGCTATGGACTATCTGCATCTACCCAGTGGACGCATCGCCTATGTTTGCCGCGGCCAGGGCCCGGCCGTGCTGTTGCTGCATGGCCTGGGCTCTTCCTCGCTCGACTGGCAACCGCAGATCGAGCACCTGGCCCGGCACTATCGGGTCTATGCCCTGGACCTGCGCGGCCATGGCCAGAGCGCACCGCTGCGTGCGCCGGTGAGCCTGGCCGAGCTGGCGGCGGATGTGGCCGACTTCATCCGCGCCCTGGATATCGAGCCGTGCGTCCTGGTCGGCATCTCCATGGGCGGCATGCTCACCTTCCAGCTGCTCGCCGATCACCCCGAGCTGCTGCGCGCGGCGGCGGTGGTCAACAGCGCGCCGAGCTTTCCGCTGGACAGTTGGAAGATCCGCGCCCAGGTCGGCCTGCGCCTGCTGCTGGTGCGCGCGCTCGGCCTGCCGACGCTGGCGCGGCTGCTGGCCGGTAAGCTGTTTCCCAAGGCCGAGCAGCAGGCGCTGCGCGAGCAGCTGATCGAGCGCATCGCCGGTAACGACCGCACCTCCTACCTGCACGCGATGCGCGCCATTCCCGGCTGGAGCGCCTTGCCGCGGGCGGCGCAGGCGGACACCCCGCTGCTGGTGGTGGCCGGCGACCGCGACTACACGCCGCTGGCCTACAAGCGCGCCTATGTCGCCCAGTTGCGCAACGCCCGCCTGGAGGTAATCGAGGATTCCGGCCACGCCACCCCGCTGGACCAGCCGCAGCGCCTCAACCAGTTGCTGCAGGCCTTTATCGCCGAACATTCGCCGCCCGTGCTGGCCTGACGCGGCGCCGGCGCGCCGCTACACTGGCCAGCCGTCATTGGCTGCGGCTGGTCCTCTATGCAACTGCTTCCCTGGTCCCATTCCTGTTCCGCCGGCTTCACCCTGCGCGGCTGGCACAGCCCGCCCTCGGGCAAGCCGCTGCTGCATTTCCTGCACGGCAACGGCTACTGCGGGCGGGTCTACGAGCCGATGCTGGCGCGGCTGGCCGAGGACTTCGACCTCTGGCTGTGCGACGTGCAGGGCCATGGCGACAGCGATCACGGCGGCCGCTTCCACGGCTGGAACCGCAGCGCCGAGCTGGCGCTGGAGGCCTTCGAGGCGCTGCGCGCGCCGTTCGGCGCGGTGCCGCGCTTCGCCCTCGGGCACAGCTTCGGCGGCGTACTGACCAGCCT
>NZ_AVOF01000186.1:0-6632 GCF_000465935.2 Pseudomonas sp. EGD-AK9 | reverse complement strand
GCCAGGCCCGCCGCGGGCCGCGCGCTTGCTCAGCCAGACCCGGCTGCCGGCCACCAGCATGGCGCAGCCCGCCAAGCCCAGCAGCAGGTAGAGCGCGCGCACCAGGGCGCCGCCGAACTGCGCCATATGCAGGCCGACCAGCCACAGGTAAGTGCCGTAGCCGGCCGGCGCGCGCTGCACGTGGAGCAACTCGCCGCTGCTCGCGTCGAAGCTGAGGGTGTCGGCCGGGATGGCGATGCGCGAGCGGTCACCGCGGCGAATCTCCACTACCGCCGCGGCATCGTGCGGGTGATGCACGCTGATCCGCCCCGGCTCACCGCCCTGCCAGTGGGCGCGCGCCCGTTCGACCAGCGTATCGAGGGAAACCGGCGCCGGTGCCGGGCGCTGCAGCTCCTCGCGGTGGTAGCCGCCCATCACCTCGCTGAAGAAGTGCCCGATGTCGCTCTTGTAGGCCACCTGGGCACCGGCCGGCATGTAGGAGGCGACGAAGACCGCCACGCCGGTGTAGGCCAGCACCAGGTGGAAGGGCAAGCCGGCGACGCCGAACAGGTTGTGCGCATCCAGCCAGGCGCGCTGGCCGTTGGCGGCCGGGCGCAGGGTGAAGAAATCCTTGAAGATGCGCCGGTGGATGATCACCCCGGAGACCAGCGCCACCAGCATGAACATGCCGGCCAGGCCGACCAGGTAGCGCCCGGCCATGCCGCCGTGCAGCTCGTAGTGCAGCTTGAAGAAGAAGTCGCCACCCTGGGTCTCGGGCAGGGGTTGCAGGCTGTGCGGGGCGAAGGCGCGGCGCTCGATGCGCTCGCTGCCGTCCACTTCCCAGGCCAGCTGCCAGAAGGGCTCGCGCGCGCTCGGCGGCACGATCCAGAAGGCATGCAGCCGGTCCGCGACGTTGCCCTGCAGCCAGCCGCGCAGCTGCTCGGCGCTCAGCGTGGCCGCCTGCGGCTGGTGCAGCGCCGGACGCATCCAGCGCTCCAGTTCCTTGTCGAAGCAGGCCACAGTGCCGCTGAACAGGATGACGAACAACAGCCAGCTGGGCAGCAGGCCGCCCCAGGTGTGCAAACCGGCCATGGATTGACGCAGGCTCATGGGCGCGCTCCGAACTCGGCGGGGAGGAAGGCGGCCAGGCACAGCAACAGCGCCAGCCCGAGCGGCAGCGACCAGGCGCGCAGGGCGCTGCGCGCGGCGAACACGTAGATCACCGCGGCGGTCCATACGGCGAAGCACAGCAGGCTGGCGAACACCACGCGGTCGGCGCGCGCCAGCGGCAGGTAGACGGCGAAGAACGCGGTAAAACCGTAGGCCAGGGCATAACCGCCGAACAGTGCGGCCAGTATTCGCGAGGCGATGCTCCAAGGGGTCGGGGAAGGTTGCTTGCTCATGGTCGGCTCGTTGTTCGCTGATCGGGCTGGGGCCGGCGCCCGCATGACGGGCGCCGGCCTGGCGCGCTAGAAGCTGTAGCCCACGGTGCCCACCAGGGTGAACGGATCGGTGCGGGTATTGGTGTAACTGCCGAAGGTCTGCTGCAGGCCGTCGAGGAAGATGCTCGGCGCGCTACCGCGAATCATCGACCAGTCGCCGCGGCTGTCCAGGCCGTAGGTTTCGCCGCGCATACTGGCGGTATAGCGCAGGGCGTCCTGCACGGTCAGCGAACCCAGGTCGCGGATGCGGTCGGCGGTGATCACGCTGACCGACTGCGGCGTCTCCAGCAGCCGCGTATCGGTCTTGGTGCCGGTGGCGCTGCGGCTCGCCACGTAGCCGGCTACCGGACCGTTGGCGCGCTCGGCTTGCGGGGTCGCGACAACGCTCTGCGCCTCGAGCTCGATGGCCTCCTCCGCGGCCAGCACCAGCAGCGGGCTCAGCGCCAGCCCCAGGGTCGCCAGGCGAACCGAGCGGGTCAGGGAACGATGGACAGCAGGGGCAGGCATTGCGGCTCCTTGGGCAAGGTGAGGGCGGTGTAAAACGGCGACATATTAGTGAGAAGTGTTTTTATTTGGAATATCAATTGTAAAAATGACCGGCTCCGCCAACCGGTGTCTGCTCTCGACAGCGGCTGGCCATGGCGGTCGGGATGCGCTCATCATCGCGGGAACAGGTCAAGCCGTTGCCGGCACGCCCAGGAAAGACGAAGCGCGGCCTGAGCAGGCCCAGGGGGCGGTGTGAGAGGGGTTATTGCGGATCCGGTGCGCGCGCCAGGGCGCCCGACTCAGCTGGCGATCAGCGTCAGCGGGCGCTCCTGCGGCCAGGCGCAGCAGTGCTTGCCCGCCTCCTTGGCGCGGTACATGGCGTTATCGGCCGCGGCGATCAGGCGACGGCGCTCTTCGCCATGCTCGGGAAAGCGCGCCAGACCGATGCTGACACCCACCCGCACCGTCGGCTGATCCACCAGCAGCGGCCCGTCGAGCGCCTGGATCAGCCGCTGCGCCAGACGTTCCACCGCCTCGGCATCGCCGGCGGCGATGACGGCGAACTCGTCGCCGCCCAGCCGCGCAAGCAACTCGCCCTCGCGCATCAGGGCCTGCCAGCACGCCACCACCGCCTTCAGCGTGGCGTCGCCGGCGGCATGGCCGAACTGATCGTTGATCGGTTTGAAGCCGTCGAGGTCGAGGTACAGCAACGCAACCTGGCGCTCGCCACGGCGTGCCAGGGCCAGGGCCTGATCCAGGGCCTCGTTGAAGGCGCGACGATTGGGCAGACGGGTCAAGCTGTCGTGCTGCGACTCGAAGGCCAGCCGTTGCACCAACTCGTTGCGCTCGCGCAGGTCGCGGCGCAGGTCGAAAAAGATCAGCGCGAGCAGCCCCAGCATCAGCAGCGCTGCACCGCTGCCGCCCCACAGCGCCAGGCTGGAACGCCAACGCAGGTCGGCACGCTGCTGCTCGAGGGATTCGGCGATACGCCGCTCCAGCTTGCCGATACGCAGGCGCATCTCGTCCATATAGACCTTGCCGCGATCCTCGACCATCAGCGCCCGCGCGGCCAGCAGCCCCTGCTCGCGGCGCAGGCGAATGGTTTCCTCCAGTTCACGGCGCTTGAGCCGGCTGAGCTGCTCGATCACGTTCAGGTCGGTTTCATGACCCAGCAGCGCCGGGTTGGCGCGCAACCGCTGCAGCTGCGGATCGAGCTCGGCGTTGGCGCGCTGATAAGGACGCAGGTAGAGCTCGTTGCCGGTCAACAGGTAACCGCGCTGCCCGGTTTCGGCGTCCTGCAGGTGGGAAAGAGTCAGGGAAAGCTTGTACAAGGCGCTGTGCAAGTTTTCCACTGCCTCGCCGCCCGCCAGGTTGACCCGGCTGCCCCAGATGGCGCCGGCAACCAGCATCAGACTCAGGTAGAGCAACGCCAGAAGGGCAAACAGCTTACGCTCGATACGACCCGCGGTTTGCGGCATGGAACCCCCGTGCAGACTGCACTTGGAGGACGGGGAGAGATAGCCGGCACTATAGCCATGCGCCTGCGCGCCAGCAAGCGACGACCAACGCCCGGGGCCCGTTGAAACGACCGCACCTGATCCTGTACCCATCCTGTACAAGACGCCCCGCGGCCTCCACCCTGATCCACGCGGTTCAACCCGGCTTCGGCCAGACACCGCAGGGGCTGGCACGGGACGCGATGGCGTGCGGTCCGAACGCCGTTGCGATTGCTGCACGGCAGGCTGGCCAAATGGCAGCGAGTTCTTTATGCTCGCCACAACTGTACAAATAACCAGTTAAAAACTGATCGACACGCATGAAGGCAGACGAGGTGATGAATGGCCGTCGAAGTGGTGTACCGCAGCAGCCGCGACCCGGAGCGCTTGTTTATGGATAAGGCCGAAGCCGACCGTCACGACAAGATGCTGGAGCTGGCCGAGCGCCTCAGCCAGGTGCTGCACAAGGCGGTGCCGTCGCTGAGCGAGGAACAGGGCGAGGAGCTGGGCATCTTCATGGCGAAGAACCGCGAGATCTTCGCCAAGGCCTTCAAGAGCCAGCCCGATGCCCTCGACGAGCTCGACGACAACGCCGCCAGCGAGTGACGCTCTCCCCCTGGCCCCGCCGCCCACCTGGGTGGCGGGGCTTTTTTCATGGCTAGGCATCAAGGGGTTGGAGTAGAACAGGCAGGGCCGTCCAGGCCGCTGGCGGCATGCACCGGGAAATCCGGCAAGCTCGTTATGGTTTGTCGCGTTCCGTGGCCCCGGATGGCCTCAGCGGCGCTCAGCTGTCGGTACGCGGCGCCGCCGACGATGAATCGCCATCCCTGGCAGCACCGCTCGCCCGATACTGCGCCGCGGCAAACTCCAGCCAGTTCGGCAGATCGCGCCGGCGAATACCCTCGCGCTGCGCCCGAACCAGTTGTTCGAGCATGTACTGACGCATCGGCCCATCGCCTGCGGCCAACGACAGCGCCAGGTCGCGGTCGCTCCACTGACGGATGCGGCGAAACAGCCACCAATGGAAATACAGCCCGGCGGCCGTGGTGACGACAATGATGAAGTAGTCCATGGCATGTCTCCTCGCCCGCCACGCTAATCCAGCCCCCTGCTGGCGCCAAGTGCGGCATTGCCGCAGGGCCATGGACTAGGCTGTGTGCGAGGAGTCAGGCCATGATCCAGTGCAAACGGGTGTATCTCGACGCCGGCGCAGACGATGGCCGCCGCGTGCTGGTCGACCGTCTGTGGCCGCGCGGCCTGGCCAAGGATCGGCTGCCACTCGATGCCTGGCTGCCGCAGGTGGCGCCCTCCACCGCGCTGCGCAAGGCCTTCGGCCATAAGGCCGGCGCCTTCGAAGACTTTCGTCGTGCCTATCTGCAGGAGCTGGCCGGCCATCCCGAACACTGGCAAGCGCTGCTGCACTGGGCCGCCAGCGGCCGCCTGACCCTGCTCTACGCCGCCCGCGACGAAACGCACAACAACGCGCGGGTGTTGGCGGATTTTCTCGAAGAGGCGCTGGAGCGCCAGGGCTCGCCCAGTTCGCCGGTCTGTTACCAGGGCGAGTTCGGCAGCGGTTGACCGACGCCCGGTGCCGAGCTAGCCTGCAGCCTTTCCCGTCATACCGAAGCCTATTTCGATGACTTCCCTTACGCGCAATCTCCCTGCCGCCAACGCCGCCTCGCGCAGCGCTGTGGCTCTGCTTTGCGCGCCTCCACCTGTCTGCCGCGCCGGCACCCCTCCTCCCCCGCCGGCCAGCGTCTAAGCGGGCCATCCCCGCGACCATTGCGCTCCGTTTGTCATCGGTCTGACCGAGGCGCCTCTGCGCGCACGGAGCTTATGCGGATTTTTCGACAGGTGCTTCACCATGCGTTTCGATACCACCTCACTGGCCGCTTGCGGCTCGACGGCACTGTTCGTGCTGCTCTGGTCCGGCGGTGCGATCTTCGCCCGCCTGGGTCTTGATCACGCCTCGCCCTTCGCCTTTCTCATCCTGCGCTTTGCCCTCGCCTGCCTGGCGCTGGCACTGATCGCCGCATACTCGGGCACCTGGCTGCCCGAGCGCGGCCTGCGCTGGCCCACGGCCAGGGCCGGACTGCTGATGATCGGCGGCTACAGCCTGTGTTACCTGCTGGCGCTGGACAGCGGCATCACCCCCGGTGTGCTCGCCACCCTGCTCGGCGTGCAGCCGATCCTCACCCTGATGCTGCTGGAGCGGCGCGCCTCGCCGTTGCGCCTGGCCGGCCTGCTGCTGGCCCTGCTCGGCCTCGCGCTGATCGTCGGCGACAGCCTGCTGCACGCCTCGCTGCCGCTGACCGGCGTGCTGCTGGCGCTCGCCGCGCTGGTCTGCATCACGCTCGGTGCCATCGCGCAGAAGGGTCTGAACCAGACGCCCATGCGCGCCCTGCCGCTGCAGTACGGCCTGTGCCTGCTGGCCAGCCTGGCGCTGTTGCCGACCCAGGAGTGGCGGGTGCAGTTCGATGTCGGGCTGCTGCTGCCGCTGCTGTGGATGGGCCTGGTGATCTCGGTGGGCGCGCAGCTGCTGCTGTACCGGCTGATCCGCGCCGGCAACCTGGTCAACGTCACCAGCCTGTTCTACCTGGTGCCGCTGGTCACCGCCCTGCTCGACTACCTGCTGCTGGGCAACCTGCTGTCGCCCAGCGCCATGGCCGGCATGACGGCGATCCTGCTGGGCCTGGCGCTGGTGTTTCGCTTCGCCCCGCAAGGCCGGTAGCTCCCGGCCCGGCGTCACGCCGGGCCATCATTCCGGCTGCTGCAGCGCCTCGACCAGCGCCTTGAGAAAGCGCGCGGCCTCGCCGCCGGTGACGGCGCGATGGTCGAAGGTCAGCGACAGCGGCAGGATCGGGTGCACCACCACCTGACCATCGACCGCCACCGGCTCGTCGCGGATGCCGCCGGCGCCGATGATCGCCACCTGCGGCGGCACCACCACCGGGTTGGCGTAGCGGCCAAACAGGGTGCCGAAGTTGGACAGGGTCAGGGTCGCGCCCATCATCTCCTGCGGCGGGATGGAACGTGCGCGCACGTCGGCGCGCAGGCGCGCCACGCCCGCCTTCAGGTCCTCGGCGCTGCGCGCGCCGACATTGCGCAGCACCGGCACGAACAGGCCGTCGGGGGTGTCCACGGCGATGCCCAAGTCAAGCTGGGCATGGCGCTTGATCGACAGACCCTTGCCGTCGAACCAGCTGTTGAGCACCGGCTCGGCCGCGCA
>NZ_AVOF01000185.1:0-26124 GCF_000465935.2 Pseudomonas sp. EGD-AK9 | reverse complement strand
GCGGCCGGGGCAGGCTTGCCCTGCGCCTCGGCTTCGGGGCCCGAGGCGCTGCAGGCGGCCAGGGCGAGCAACACACCGGCGGCGAAACCGGCGGCGAGCGGACGAACGAGCAGTACGGAATAAGCGGACATGGTGCAGCTCCTGAGCAATGACATGGAACCTTCGCTCAGGTAGACGCAGCCCCTGTCCGATTCGGGTTAAACCGCTATGCCGCCCGCCCGCTCCAGCGACAAGCCGCCGCTCACCTCCTGGCACAGCTGGCTGGCCAGCATGCCCAGGGTCATCAGCGCGCGCTCGGCCTCGCGGTTCCACGGGATGCCGCAGTTCAGCCGCACGCAATGGTTGAACTGCTCGGTGTTGCTGAAGATCAGCCCGGGGGCGATGGAGATGCCCTGCTGCAGCGCGCGCACGTGCAGGTCCTTGGTATTGACCCGCACCGGCAGGCTGACCCAGAGGATGAAGCCGCCCTTGGGCCGGGTCATCTGCGTACCGTCGGGGAAATACTGCTGCACCGCCAGCTGGAAGGCGCTGAGGTTCTTGCGGTACTCCTGGCGGATGAAACGCAGGTGGCGGTCGTAGCCGCCGTTTTCCAGGTAGGCGGCCACCGCCATCTGCGTCACGCTGCACGCCGAGTGGGTGGTGAAGGTCTGCAGGCGCTGGATCTCGTCCTGGTACCTGCCGGCGACTATCCAGCCGATGCGCACGCCGGGCGACAGGGTCTTGGAGAAGCTCGAGCAGTAGATCACCCGGCTGTCGCGATCGTGCGACTTGAGCGCCTTGGTCGGCCCTTGCTCGAACATCAGCTCGCCGTAGATATCGTCCTCGATGATCTGGATGTCGTAGTCGCCGGCCAGGCGCAGCAACTGACGCTGGCGTTCCTCGGGAACGGTGCCGCCGAGCGGGTTGGACAGCCGCGCGGTGAGCACCAGCGCCTTGATCGGCCACTGGTTGGCCGCCAGCTGCAGGGCCTCCAGGCTGATGCCGGTGGTCGGGTCACTGGGAATCTCGATCACCTTGAGGCCGAGCAGGTCGGCCAGCTGCAGCAGGCCGTAGTAGGTCGGCGACTCGGCGGCGATCAGGTCGCCCGGCTGGGTCAGCACGCGCAGGCTCATCTGCAGGGCGTCGACGCAGCCGTGGGTGATCACCACCTCGGACGGGTCGACCACCACCCCGGCGTCGCGCATGCGGATCGCCACCTGCCGACGCAGCGGCTCGAAGCCGGGGCTGAACATGTAGCTGAAGGCGCGCGGGCTGTGGAAACGGGTGACCTTGGCCAGTTGCTGGTGCAGCGCGCGCACCGGCAGGTAGTCGACGTGCGGCACCGCGGCGCCCAGCGGGAACACCCCCTCGCGGCGCGACTCGGTGAGCACCTGGTTGATGATGCTGCTGCGGGTGACCAGGCCGGGGCGTTCGACCCGCGCGATATCCGGGGTCGGCGCGGTCAGCGCCGGTGTCTGATGCACGTAGAAGCCGGACTGCGGCCGCGCGCGGATCAGCCCCTGGTCTTCCAGATTGGCGTAGGCCTGCAGCACGGTGGCATGGCTGACGTTGAGCTGCGCGCTCATCTTGCGCACCGAGGGCACCCGCTCGCCCGGCTGGTAGACACCCCGACGAATGTCCTCGGCCAACTGCTGGGCGATGCGCTGGTAGAGCAACAGATTGGTCATGGCCGTCTCCTTCGGGTCGCTGAACCATAACAGTAGCCGATTTACCCGAAAGTGTACTGGCACAGTTCAGAACAGTGTCGGCCATACAGTATCCGTACGGCAGCTGTATGCCTTATGCCCAGGCGATTGCGGCCAGACAGGCGCAGAAACGAAAAACCCCGGCCAGGCCGGGGTTCGTGTGCAGCCGGGCGGATCTAGCGTTCGGCGCCGAGCTGGCCGCGCTCGTCGGAGAAGACGATCTCCACCCGACGGTTCTGCGCCCGCCCGCGCGCCGAGGCATTCTCCGCCACCGGGAAGTCGACGCCGTAGCCGACCACCTGCAGGCGCTTGGCGTCGATGCCCAGGTCCACCAGCAGATCGGCCACGCTCTGCGCCCGCGCGCGCGACAGTTCGAGGTTCTCCTCGGCGCTGCCGGTGTTGTCGGTATAGCCCTCGATACGCACCCGCCGCTGCGGGTTGATCTGCAGGAACTGCACCAGCTTGAGCACGGTGCGGTTGGCCGCCGGCTGCAGTTCGGCGCGCCCGGCATCGAACAGCATGTCGCCCAGGGTCATCACCAGACCGCGCTCGGTCTCGCTGGCGGCGAGGCTGACCATCTGTTCCTCCAGCCAGCCGTTGTGCTGCTGCACGCTGAGCAGCTTGGCCTCGCGCAGGGTCAGCTGCAGGCGCTCACGCTCCAGCTCGAGTTTGGCCACGCGCTCCTGGTTGAGGGCGATCTCGCTGTGCTGACGGGCGATCTCGGCATAACGCTGGCTGAGGTAGGCATAGTGACGCACGTCCGCGCCGCTGCCCCAGTAGCTGGACAGCCGCTCGGCCCGCGCCAGCGATTCGCCCGCGCGAATCACGTCCTTGGGCGCCGCACGCAGGACGTTGGGATCTTCCTTGACCGTCTGGAAGCTGGTGCGCGCCGCTTCCAGGGCCTGGTCGCTGGCCGGCTGCTGGGCCGCGCAACCGCCGAGCAAGGTGGCCGCCAGCAGCAGGGCGGCGATGGGCATCGAGCGGCTCATCACATGGCCCCCAATTGCTGGCGCAGACGACCGATGCGCTGGTTCAGCTCGGCCAGTTGCTCGCGCCCCTTGCCATTGAGGTGCTCGGCCTCGGCCAGGCGGGCGTCCAGTTCGGCCTGCTCGGCCAGCAGCCGGGCCTGCTTGTGGCGACCGTCCTGCAGCGCGGCCTGGGCCTGGGCCAGCTTGTCTTCGGCCTGGCTCAACGGCGCCGATTGCTCGCGGGCCACGCCCAGGGCCTTGGCTTGGGCCAGCGCCTGTTCGGTCAGACGCAGTTGTTCGGTGGGCGCCGGATCGCTGGCGCAGGCCGTCAGGCCCAGCGCCAGCAGCAGCGCGCAAAGGGGTCGATTGATCACGAGAGTTTCCTACTGATTGACGTCGCCGACCGGGTCGGGCTGCATCTGCTGGGCCTTCCACAGCTCCAGGTTGCGTTGCAACAACTGCTCGGGCAGGCCGGCGGCGACCAATTCTGTCATTTTCCGCGCCAGCTGTCCGCGCAGCCAGGGCTCGTTGCACGCCGAGTTATGCGACAGGGTGAGGAACAGACCTTCGCTGGAGATCGGCGGTTCCAGCACCTCCAGGTCGTCGTCCATGCCCAGGGTTTCGGCCAACGCCAGGCCCGGGTAGCGCTCGTAGAGCACGTAGTCGGTGCGCCCGAGCAGCAGCTTCTGGAACGCCTGGGTCAGGCTGGACACACCCTCCAGGGTCAGGTGCTGCTTGGCGTAGGTATCGAACTGCTGGCCGAAGCTGTTGCCCACCAGGGTGTCGCCGGTGCGCCCCTGCAAGTCGACCCAGCTGCCGTAGGGGAAACCTTCGCCCTTGCGCACCCAGACCACGCTGGGGGTGAAGAAGAAGGCCGGATGCACGTAGTCCATGCTCTCCAGACGCGGCAGGGTGAGGAAGGCGCCGGCGATCAGGTCGACCCGCCCGGTGCGCACCTCGTCCTGCGCCCGCGACCAGGGCCCGGTGTGGATCACGTCCACCACCAGACCGAGCTCCTTGGCCAGGTGCTTGAGCAGGTCGGCGTTGGCGCCGATCAGCTGCTGCGGATTCTGCGGATCGCGCCACAGGTAGGGCGGATACTCGGGATTGCCGGTCGCCACCAGGCGCTCGCACTTGCCCACCGCCAGGGCGGCTGCCGGCATCAGCGCCAGGGCGCACCACAGCAGCAGGGACTTAAACAGACAACGCTCGGGCATTGGCTACTCTCGGTTCATGCGGTGATCGACAAGGAAGGTGGGCAAGCCCGGGAAACCATCCATGTTCATGCTAGCTTAATGGCGCCGCCATAATAATTCGCGATAAGGACGCGCCATGAAAAAACTGCTGTTCGGCCTGATACTGCTGCTCGCCGCTGCCGCCGCGACGCTCTACTTCTTTCCGGCGACCCAGCTGGCCAGCCTGCGCCTGATCGAGCAGCAGCGCGCCGGACTGAGCCACGAACAGCTGCGTGCCGGCGATCTTAACATCCATTACTACCAGGGAGGGCCGGCAAAGGGCGAAACCCTGGTGCTGATCCACGGCTTCGCCGCGGACAAGGATAACTGGCTGCGCTTTTCCCGCCAGCTGACGGACCGCTATCGGGTGATCGCCCTCGACCTGCCCGGCTTCGGCGACAGCGACCGCCCCGTCGGCAGCTACGACGTCGGCACCCAGGCCGAACGCCTGGCGAGCATCCTCGACGCGCTGGATATCGATCGCGCCCATCTGCTGGGCAACTCCATGGGCGGGCATATCGCCGCCCTCTTTGCCGCGCGCTACCCGCAGCGGGTGCGCTCGCTGGCGCTGTTCGACAACGCCGGGGTCGAGGCGCCGAGCAAGAGCGAACTCTTCGAACTGCTCGAACGCGGCGCACCCAACCCGCTGGTGGTACGGCAGCCGCAAGACTTCCAGCGCCTGCTGCAGTTCGTCTTCGTCGAGCCGCCCTACCTGCCCGAGTCGCTCCGGCGCCACCTGGCCGAACGGTCGATGGCCAACCGCGAGCATTACGAGCGGGTATTCCAGCAACTGGTCGAGCGCTATATCCCGCTGGAGCCGGAACTGCCGAAAATCCAGGCCCCGACCCTGCTGCTGTGGGGCGAGCAGGACCGCGTGCTGCATGTGTCCAGCATCGAGGTGATGCGGCCGTTGTTGCGCCAGCCCAGCGTGGTGGTGATGCCGGACGTCGGCCATGCGCCGATGCTGGAGCGACCGCAGGAAAGCGCCCTGCTCTACCGGCGTTTTCTCGAAGGACTGAGGCGCTGAGGCATCCCGTAAAATCAAGCCAACCGGGACTGGCGCACACGGCGTAGACCCACGGGTCTCGCTTCGCCTTCGACGGAGCCGAATTACCAATATAAAGGCCACGTCTCTGTTAGCTATTGCCGGGCGCTCCAAGGAAAGCCTAGGGGCCTTTTAGGGTGGGCCGGACGGCGATCCGCTTTAGCCCACGCCAACCACCGTTGGTGGGCTAAAGCCCAACCTGCGAGCCATTGCCCCCAATAGCCAATAAAAAAGGGCCTGCATCGCTGCAGGCCCTTTGGGTATGGCGGACTCAGGAGGATTCGAACCTCCGACCGCTCGGTTCGTAGCCGAGTACTCTATCCAGCTGAGCTATGAGTCCGTTTGGCGCTTTTAGACCAGATCACCGCTGGTTGAAACAACCTGGCTTGCATCGCTGCAGCGCCATTCGATATGGCGGACTCAGGAGGATTCGAACCTCCGACCGCTCGGTTCGTAGCCGAGTACTCTATCCAGCTGAGCTATGAGTCCGTTTAGCGCTTTTAGACCAGATCGCTGCTGGTTGAAGCAAAATGGCTTGCACTGCTGCAAGCCATCCAAGATGGCGGACTCAGGAGGATTCGAACCTCCGACCGCTCGGTTCGTAGCCGAGTACTCTATCCAGCTGAGCTATGAGTCCGTGTCGCTGTCGCCGACCAGGCGTGCTGCCTGATTGACTAAATATGGCGGAGAAGGGGGGATTCGAACCCCCGACACCCTTTTGAGGTGTACTCCCTTAGCAGGGGAGCGCCTTCGGCCACTCGGCCACCTCTCCGCAACACGGGGCGCATGATAAACATGTTTTCCCCGTTTGCAAACAAAAATTTGTAGAAAAATTAGTGGCTTGGTTCGTCACCCTTCTCTTTCTGGATGCGCTGGTAGATTTCTTCACGGTGCACGGCAACCTCTTTGGGCGCGTTGACGCCAATGCGCACCTGATTACCTTTCACACCCAACACGGTGACAGTCACATCGTCACCGACCATCAGGGTCTCTCCGACCCGGCGAGTCAGAATCAGCATTCCTTTCTCCTCACGGATTTCATTTTCAGGACAACAGTCTGCAAAAAAGAAAATGGTGGCAGCCCCCAACGAACTCAAGCCCGGGAACCTTCACCCAAGTATTGACCAGAGCGCGCAGAAAGAAAGTTCCGACGCACCAGTCAAAAAGACGAAAGGCGCGGAACCAGCCGCGCCTTTCGGATCATGCGTTACTCGCCCTGTCGTGCCGGGGCGTCGAGCTCGAAGGCAGTGTGCAGTGCGCGCACGGCCAGTTCCAGATATTTCTCCTCGATCACCACGGAGACCTTGATTTCCGAGGTGGAGATCATCTGGATATTGATGCTTTCCTTGGCCAGCGCCTCGAACATGCGGCTGGCGACGCCGGCGTGGGAACGCATGCCGACGCCGACGATGGAGACCTTGGCGATGTTGGTGTCGCCGACCACTTCGCGGGCACCCAGCTCGTCGGCGGTTTTCTGCAGCACGGTCAGGGCGTTGTTGTAGTCGTTGCGGTGCACGGTGAAGGTGAAATCGGTGGTGTTATCGTGCGAGACGTTCTGCACGATCATGTCCACTTCGATATTGGCGGCGCTGACCGGGCCGAGAATCTTGAAGGCGATGCCAGGGATATCCGGCACCCCACGGATGGTCAGCTTGGCTTCGTCGCGGTTGAAGGCGATGCCGGAAATGATCGGCTGTTCCATGGATTCCTCTTCATCAAGGGTAATGAGGGTGCCCGGGCCCTCCTGGAAGCTGTGCAGGACGCGCAGCGGGACGTTGTACTTGCCGGCGAACTCCACCGAACGGATCTGCAGCACCTTGGAACCGAGGCTGGCCATTTCCAGCATTTCCTCGAAGGTGATCTTCTCCAGGCGCTGGGCCTGCGGCACCACGCGCGGGTCGGTGGTGTAGACGCCATCGACGTCGGTGTAGATCTGGCATTCGTCGGCCTTCAGCGCCGCGGCCAGGGCCACGCCGGTGGTGTCGGAGCCGCCGCGACCGAGGGTGGTGATGCTGCCGTGCTCGTCGACGCCCTGGAAGCCGGCGACGACGACGACGCGGCCGGCCTTGAGGTCGGCGCGAATCTTCTGGTCGTCGATCTGCAGAATGCGCGCCTTGTTGTGCGCGCTGTCGGTGAGGATGCGCACCTGGTTGCCGGTGTAGGACACCGCCGGCACGCCGCGCTTGATCAGCGCCATGGCCAGCAGGGCGATGGTCACCTGCTCGCCGGTGGACACCATCACGTCCAGCTCGCGCGGCACCGGGTCGCCGTCACTGACCTGTTTGGCCAGGTCGATCAGGCGGTTAGTCTCGCCGCTCATGGCGGAGACCACGACGACGATGTCGTCGCCCTTCTCGCGGAACTTCTTCACCTTCTCGGCCACCTGCTGGATACGCTCGACGGTGCCGACTGAGGTGCCTCCAAACTTCTGTACGATCAAAGCCATTTCAAAAAGCCGCCTGATTCCTCGAAGGGCGCCCATTAAACCCGCATCGGGTCACACTGCCAAGGCCCGCCGGACGCACTGCGGGCCCCGCATTCACGCTCGTTACAAGCCTTGCTCGGCGAAACCCTGCGCCAGGGCCAGGGCCTCGTCCAGCTTGCCGGCGTCGACGCCGCCGCCCTGGGCCATGTCCGGGCGACCGCCACCCTTGCCGCCCACGGCCGCTGCGGCCTGACGCATCAGGTCGCCGGCCTTGAGCTTGGCGGTCAGGTCCTGGGTCACGCCGGCGACCAGCACCACCTTCTCCTCGAACACGCCGCCAAGCAGGATCACCGCGCTGCCGAGCTTGTTCTTCAGCTGGTCGACCAGCGCCAGCAGCGCCTTGCCGTCCAGCCCGTCGAGCCGCGCGGCCAGGACCTTGGCGCCCTTGACCTCGACGGCTGCGCCGGCCAGGTCGTTGCCGGCGGCGCTGGCGGCCTTGGCCTTGAGCTGCTCCAGTTCCTTCTCCAGCTGACGGTTGCGCTCGAGCACGCCGGCCAGCTTGTCCAGCAGGTTGTCGCGGCTGCCCTTGACCAGCACCGCGGCTTCCTTGAGCTGCTCCTCGGCCGCGTTCAGGTAACCCAGCGCCGCGGCGCCGGTAACCGCCTCGATGCGGCGCACGCCGGCGGCCACGCCGCCTTCGCTGGTGATCTTGAACAGGCCGATATCGCCGGTACGCGAAACGTGGGTGCCGCCGCACAGCTCGACGGAGAAGTCGCCGCCCATGCTCAGCACGCGCACCTGATCGCCGTACTTCTCACCGAACAGGGCCATGGCGCCCTTGGCCTTGGCGGTGTCGATATCGGTTTCCTCGGTTTCCACCTCGGAGTTCTTGCGGATCTCGGCGTTGACTATGTCTTCCAGCGCCTTGAGCTGCTCGGGCTTGATCGCCTCGAAGTGGCTGAAGTCGAAACGCAGGCGCTGGCTGTCGACCAGCGAGCCCTTCTGCTGCACGTGCTCGCCGAGCACCTGGCGCAGCGCGGCGTGCAGCAGGTGGGTGGCCGAGTGGTTGAGCGCGGTGGCCTGACGCACGCTGGCGTCGACCTCGGCCTTGAGCGAGGCGCCGACGCTGAGGCTGCCCTTGGCGACCACGCCATGGTGCAGGAAGGCGCCGCCGGCCTTGGTGGTGTCGCGCACCTCGAAGCTGACGCCGGCACCCTCCAGGTAGCCGCAGTCGCCGACCTGGCCGCCGGATTCGGCGTAGAACGGGGTCTGATCCAGCACCACCACGCCCTCCTCGCCTTCCTGCAAGCTGTCGACGGCCTGGCCGTCGGCGAACAGGGCAATAATGGTGCCGCTGCCGCGGGTGCCTTCGTAGCCGAGGAAACGGGTGTCGGCGTCGACCTTGACCAGGGCGTTGTAGTCCATGCCGAAGGCGCTGGCGGAACGGGCGCGCTCGCGCTGGGCGGCCATCTCGCGCTCGAAGCCGCTCTCGTCGAGGCTCAGGCCGCGCTCGCGGGCGATGTCGCCGGTCAGGTCGTAGGGGAAGCCATAGGTGTCGTACAGCTTGAACACGGTTTCGCCGGGAATGACCTTGCCCTTGAGGCCGACCAGATCCTGCTCGAGGATCTTCAGGCCCTGCTCCAGGGTCTTGGCGAACTGCTCTTCCTCGGTCTTCAGCACGCGCTCGATATGCGCCTGCTGTTGCTTGAGCTCGGGAAAGGCCTCGCCCATCTCGGCCACCAGGGCGGCGACGATCTGGTAGAAGAAGCTGCCCTTGGCGCCGAGCTTGTTGCCGTGGCGGCAGGCGCGGCGAATGATGCGGCGCAGCACGTAGCCGCGGCCCTCGTTGGACGGGGTGACGCCGTCGGCGATGAGGAAGCCGCAGGAGCGGATATGGTCGGCCACCACCTTGAGCGAGGCCTGGCCGTCGTTGCTGCAGCCGATGGCCTTGGCCGCGGCGGCCAGCAGGTTCTGGAACAGGTCGATCTCGTAGTTGGAGTTGACGTGCTGCAGCACGGCGCTGATGCGCTCCAGGCCCATGCCGGTGTCCACGCTCGGCGCCGGCAGCGGGTGCAGCACGCCGTCGGCAGTGCGGTTGAACTGCATGAACACGTTGTTCCAGATCTCGATGTAGCGGTCGCCGTCCTCTTCCGGGCTGCCGGGCGGGCCGCCCCAGATGTGCTCGCCGTGGTCGAAGAAGATCTCGGTGCAGGGACCGCAGGGGCCGGTGTCACCCATGGCCCAGAAGTTGTCGGACGCATAGGGCGCGCCCTTGTTGTCGCCGATGCGGATCATTCGCTCGGCAGGGATGCCGACTTCCTGGGTCCAGATGTCGTAGGCCTCGTCGTCGGTGGCGTAGACGGTGACCCAGAGCTTCTCCTTGGGCAGGTTCAGCCATTTGTCGGAGGTGAGGAATTCCCAGGCGAAATGGATGGCATCACGCTTGAAGTAGTCGCCGAAGCTGAAATTGCCCAGCATTTCAAAGAAGGTGTGGTGGCGCGCGGTGTAGCCGACGTTTTCCAGGTCGTTGTGCTTGCCGCCGGCGCGTACGCACTTCTGGCTGGTGGTGGCGCGGGTGTAGGCGCGCTTTTCCAGGCCGAGGAAGCAGTCCTTGAACTGGTTCATCCCCGCGTTGGTGAACAGCAGGGTCGGGTCGTTCGCCGGGATCAGCGAGCTGGAAGCGACACGGGTGTGCCCTTTTTCTTCGAAGAAGCTCAGGAAGGCTTCACGGATTTCTGCGCTTTTCATAGGGGTCTTCCACGGAAACAGGCGGCCACGGCAAAAGCCGGCAAAGGGCCGCATTATATCGGGCCCACCGCGCGCGGCTAGTGCCTTGTTGATCGCTGGCGCCGCTGCGGCGCTGCGCTTGCGACTCAGAACGAGCGAAAAGCGGCGAAAGCCTCGATCACCTGCTCGATTTGCTCAGCGTTGACGTCCAGATGGGTGACCAGGCGCAGGCGCGGCGCAGCGCTCACGGCGATGCCGCGCTCGGCCATAAAGGCCTTTACCGTGCTGGCACGCTCGCCGAGTTGCACATAGACCATGTTGGTCTGCACCGGCTCGACGCTGTAGCCCAGCTCGAGCAAAGCTTCACCCAGGCGCGCGGCGTTGGCGTGATCCGCGGCCAGACGCTCGACCTGGTGCTGCAGCGCATACAGCCCCGCCGCCGCCAGTACGCCGCCCTGGCGCATGCCGCCGCCGACCATCTTGCGCAGACGCCGCGCCTTGCCGATCAACGCCGTGCTGCCGCACAGCACCGAACCGACCGGCGCGCCGAGGCCCTTGGACAGGCACACCGAGACCGAATCGAAGTGCTGGGTGATCTCCCGCGCCGGCATGCCCAGCTTGACCGCGGCGTTGTACAGCCGCGCACCGTCCAGGTGCAGGGCCAGGCCGCGGCGACGGGTCAGCTCGCGGGCGGCGGCCAGATAGGCCAGCGGCAGCACCTTGCCCTGCATGGTGTTTTCCAGGGCCAGCAGGCGGGTGCGGGCGAAGTGGAAGTCGTCCTGCTTGATCGCCGCCTCGACCCTGGCCAGGTCCAGCGAACCGTCGGCCTCGCCGTCGAGCGGTTGCGGCTGGATCGAGCCGAGCACCGCGGCGCCGCCGCCCTCGTATTTGTAGGTGTGCGCCTGCTGGCCGACTATGTACTCGTCGCCGCGCTCGCAATGGGCCATCAGGCCGAGCAGGTTGCTCATGGTGCCGGTGGGCACGAACAGCGCCGCCGCGAAGCCCAGCTCCGCGGCCAGCCAGGCCTCCAGGCGATTGACCGTAGGATCCTCGCCGTAGACATCGTCGCCCAGCTCGGCGGCGAGCATGGCAGCGCGCATGCCGGCGGTGGGCTGGGTGACGGTATCGCTGCGCAGGTCGATCAGAGGCATGGCGGACATCCTTGAGTGGCATGGAAAAGGCCATGCTACGAGGCCGCCTCGCGCCGTCACAAGATACAGTTGGCTGCGAAATCGGCCGGAAAGCGCCCCCTCCATGCGGGAGCGGCTTTAGCCGCGAAGCGATCAGCCAGGGTTCGCGGCTGAAGCCGCTCCTACAGCTGTCACCCGGGCTACGCCAGGTTGGAACCGTCGTCCGGCACGATCAGGATGCCGGCACGCAGGCCGTTCTTCACCTTGGGATTGGGGAAGATGATGCGTGCGCCCGGCTCTTCCACCACCCAGCGGGTGTCGGCGATGTCTTCGGCGAGCAGGTAGCCGGGCTCCAGTTCGCTGAAGTTCTCGATATCGGCCGGCAGGTGCAGCTGGAAGCTGTCGCTGTGCTTGATGATCTCGCGCGCCACGGCGAACAGTTGCAGGCCGTCCAGGCCCTGGGCCTGCGGCGCCGGTTCGCGCCCTTCGATCAGTTCGACGAGGGCATTCTCCAGCAGGTCGAGGTTGACCAGCTGGTTCTGGCCGAAGGCACGTGCCTTGCCCAGCTCCAGGGTGAAGGCCTCGGCGCCGAGCTGGGCATAGGTGTAGGAACTGAAGGTGATCGAGCCCTTGTTCTGCAGCAGCACCGCCTCGATGCCGGCGGCGCGCAGGCGCTCGAGTTCGCGGCGCGAGTGGGCGCGGCCCTGATGCCAGGGGTAGAGGGCGAACTGCTCGATCTTCGAACCGCGAATGGCGGTGTGCAGGTCGTAGTGCAGGCGGGTGCGGCCGTCCTTGCTGAAGAAGGTCGCCGCCAGGTGTTCCAGGTCGCAGGCGCGGATCGCCTCGAAGCCGCTGGACTGCTCGTGGCGCCCATTGAACAGGCGGTTGATGTCCTGCTCCACGTAACGCTCGCCGCGGCGCATGGCCTCGGGGTTGCCGAACAGGAAGAGCATGCGCGCCGCCGGGTGCAGCTCGTTGCGCGCGATGCCGCGCAGCAGGCGGTCGAGCAGCTCGATCGGGGCGGTTTCGTTACCGTGGATGCCGGCCGACAGCAACAGATCCAGGCCGCTGTCGCGCGCCGCCGGCGGGGTCACCTCCAGCGCGCCTTCGGCCAGCCAGCGCAAACGCGTGCCCTCGGGGGTCAACTGGATCTTCGCCGACGGCTCATGGCCGGCCAGGGTCAGTTCAAGCAGTTTGCCGAGGGCAAGCATCAGACACTCCTCAGGGCTTAGTGATTGCAGTCCGGGCCGTGAACATGATCATCCTCGTCGGCGATCGCCGGCTCCATCTCCAGCTGCAGGCTGACCAGGTTGGTGGCCTGGGGGCGCAGCAGCAGGTTGGCGTACTCGCTGTCGCCCTCCTCCACGTCGACGCCGATCAGCAACTGGTCGCCAACGGCCTGGACCCACAGCTCCTTGCCCTGCCAGACCACGGCAAAGCGGCTGCAGGAGGTTTCCAGTTGGGTGCCGTCGTTATCTTCGAGAATCAGTTGCAGGGCGTCGCTCATAAAATCTCCGAGGTTGGGGCGAGGTTCAGGTCATCTGGAAAGGATAGACCGAGCCCAGTTTAAGGATCTGCGTCAGTTCATCCAATGCCGTGCGGCATTCGATCAGCAATTGCGGATCGGCCAGGTCGGCTTCGCTCAGGCGGTCGCGGTAGTGCTTGTCGACCCAGGCCACCAGGATGTCGTGCAGCCCGGGACTCATCACCACGCCCGGATTGACCGCGGCCAGCTCCTGCTCCTTGAGCGCCACGCGCAGGCGCAGGCAGGCCGGGCCGCCGCCGTTCTGCATGCTCTGCTTGAGGTCGAACACCTTGACCTCGCGGATCGGCCCGTTGCTGGCGAGCAGCTGCTCCAGGTAACGCCAGACGCTGGCGTTGTTGCGGCACTCCTCCGGCACCACCAGCAGCATCGAGCCGTCTTCGCGGGTCAGCAGCTGGCTGTTGAACAGGTAGGACTTGACCGCATCCTCCACGCTCACCGCGCTATCGGGCACGCAGACGGCCTGGAAATTGCCGCCGCGGCGGGCGAGCTTGTCGCCGAGTTCGGCCAGCACCCGGTCCCTGTCGAGGAAGGCGTGTTGGTGATGGAACAGCACCTCGCCGTTGCCCACCGCGATCACGTCGTTGTGGAACACGCCCTGGTCGATCACCTCGGGCGTCTGCTGGGCGTAGACCACGCCCTGCTCGCTCAGTCCGTGCAGGCGGGCCACCGCCTGCGAGGCTTCCAGGGTCTGCCGCGCCGGGTAGCGCTGCGGGGCCGGATAGCGGCTATCGAAGGCGCTGCGGCCGTAGACGAAGAACTCCACGCCCGGCTCGCCGTAGCCCTTGCAGAAGCGCGTGTGGTTGGCCGCGCCCTCGTCGCCGAACTGGCTGACCGCCGGCAGCGCCGGGTGATGGGCGAAGTGCTTCTCGCTGGCGAACATCGCCTGCAGCACGCGGCTGGTGGTGGGGTGCTCGATGCTGCGGTGGAACTTGCAGTTGAGGTTGGCGGCAGTGAAATGCACGCGGCCGTCGGCCGTGTCGGCGCTGGGGCTGACGGTGCAGGCGTTGGCCGTCCACATGCTGGAGGCCGAGCAGCTTGCAACCAGCAAAGGCATGGCGTCCTTGGCGGCCCGCTCGATCACCTGCGCGTCGCTGCCGGTAAAGCCCAGGCTGCGCAGCACGGCGACGTCCGGACGCTCCTGCGGGGCCAGCACGCCCTGCTTGAAGCCCATCTCCATCAGCGCCTTCATCTTCGCCAGGCCCTGCTTGGCGGCGTCCTTCGGGCTGGAGACCGCCTGGCTGTTGCTCTGCGACGCGACGTTGCCGTAGGACAGCCCGCCGTAGTTATGGGTCGGCCCCACCAGGCCGTCGAAGTTCATCTCATAGGCAGTCATTACAGAGTCACTCCCGGAGTCAGGGTGGTGGGCAGGGCCAGGGTGTCGCTTTCCAGCGAGGCCACCGGGTAGGCGCAGTAGTCCGCGGCGTAGTAGGCGCTGGCGCGATGGTTGCCGGAGGCACCGACGCCGCCGAAGGGCGCAGTGCTGGCGGCGCCGGTCAGTTGCTTGTTCCAGTTGACGATGCCGGCACGGCTGTGCAGCCAGAACTGTTCGTAGCGCGCCTTGGAGTCCGACAGCAAGCCGGCGGCCAGACCGTAGACGGTGGCGTTGGCCTCGGCGATGGCGGCGTCGAAGTCGGCGTAACGAATCACCTGCAGCAGCGGGCCGAAGAACTCCTCGTCCGGGCGCTCGGCCACCGCGGTGACGTCGAGGATGCCCGGGGTCAGCAGCGCGGCGCCGGCCTGCGGCTGGGTCATGGCCAGCAGCGCGGTGGCGCCCTTGGCCAGCAGATCGGCCTGAGCCTGCAGCAACTGCGCGGCGGCCTGCAGGGAGATCACCGAGCCCATGAAGGGCGCCGGCTGTGCGTCGAAACGACCGACCTTGAGCCCGGCTGCGACCTGCACCAGGCGCGCCAGCAACGCATCGCCCCACTGCCCTTGCGGCACCAGCAGGCGGCGCGCGCAGGTGCAGCGCTGCCCGGCGCTGATAAAGGCCGACTGGACGATGGTGTAGACCGCCGCATCGATATCGGCCACCTGGTCGACGATCAGCGGGTTGTTGCCGCCCATCTCCAGCGCCAGGATCTTGTCCGGGCGGCCGGCGAACTGGGCGTGCAGCAGGTTGCCGGTGCGGCTGGAGCCGGTGAAGAACAGGCCGTCGATGCCGGGATGGCCGGCCAGCGCCACACCGGTCTCGCGCCCACCCTGCAGCAGGTTGAGCACGCCGGCCGGCAGGCCGGCTTCGGCCCAGCACTTGACGGTCAGCTCGGCGACCTTGGGGGTCAGCTCGCTGGGTTTGAACAGCACGCAGTTGCCCGCCAGCAACGCCGGGACTATATGGCCGTTGGGCAGGTGGCCGGGGAAGTTGTAGGGGCCGAACACCGCCACCACGCCATGCGGCTTGTGCCGCAGCACGGCGGTGGCGTCGGCCAGTGGCCCGCTCTTCTCGCCGGTGCGCTCACGGTAGCTCTGAATGGAGATGGCGACCTTGTTGACCATGCTGGTCACCTCGGTGGCCGCCTCCCACAGCGGCTTGCCGGTTTCCTCGCCGATGGCGCGCGCCAGCTCGTCGGCATGGGTCTTCAGGCAAGCGGCGAAGCGCTCCAGCACGGCGATACGGCCATCCAGCGAATGCGCGGCCCACAGCGAGAAGGCGGCGCGCGCAGCCTGCACGGCCTGGTCGACCTGCGCCGCGCTGGCGCCGCGGCCCTGCCAGATCACCGCCTGGCTGACCGGGTCGAGCGACTGCAGCGGCTCGCCCTCGCCCGCGTACCAGTGGCCTGCGATGTAATGAGTGCTCATTTTGTTCTATCACTCCCAGCGTTCATCGGCAGGCGCGGGGCCTGCGCAAAAAGAAATCGTCTCAGCCGCGCGCCGACAGCGGCACCGCACGCACCTGGTCGCCCGCCGACAGCTGCAGGCGCTTGGCGGTCTGCGGGTCGACCACCAGGGTGCCGGCGGCCAGTCGCGCCGGGGCGGCGGTGATGCGGCAGTCCTCGCGCTTGCGGTTGTGCATCAAAAACGGCGCGGCGTCGTCGCCCGGGGTGCCGATCGCCAGCACCAGGTTCTGGCTGTCACGCACCGCGCGGATCTTCGCGGTTTCCGCCTCGATGGCCGGGCCGGCGTCGAAGATGTCGACGTAGCCCTGGTAGCTGAACCCCTCGGCCTTGAGCATGGCCAGCGCCGGCTCGGTGTCGGGGTGGACGCGACCGATCACCGCGCGCGCATCCTCGGAGAGGAAGCAGGTATAGAGCGGGAACTTGGGCATCAGCTCGGCGATGAAGGCCTTGTTGCCGACCCCGGTGAGGTAGTCCGCCTGGCTGAACTCCATCTTGAAGAAGTGCCGCCCCAGGCTCTCCCAGAACGGCGAACGGCCCTCGGCGTCGGACATGCCGCGCATCTCGGCGATCACCTTGTCGCCGAACAGCTCGCGGAACTCGGCGATGAACAAGAAGCGCGCCTTCGACAGCAGGCGGCCGTTGAGGCCGGTGCGGTGCTCGGCATGCAGGAACAGCGAGCACAGCTCGGAGTTGCCGGTCAGGTCGTTGGCCAGGAACAGCGTCGGTACCTGACGGTGGATGTGCAGCTCCTGCGAGGCGCTGACGGTCAGGCCGACCCGGTAGTTGTACCAGGGCTCGCGCAGGCCGACGGCACCGGCCACGGCGGAGATGCCGACGACACGGCCAGCGTCGTCCTCGAGCACGAACAGGTAGTCGGCGTCGGCACGCTCGGCCTGGCCGCGGAAGGTCTTCTCGGCCCAGCCGACCCGGTGCGCCAGGCGCTCCTCGTTGGCCGGCAGGGTGGTCAGGCCGGCGCCGGTACTGCGTGCCAGGTCGATCAGCGCCGGCAAATCGGCGCTGCGCACGGGACGAACGATCATGGATCCTCCGGATCAGCTAAGAGCTTCAAGCGGCAAGCTACAAGTTAGAAGACAGGCTGGCTTGCCGCTCGTGGCTTGCAGCTTGCCGCTTCGGTTTAAACCGCCACCAGCCGGACGCTGGCGCCTTCGCCGACGCCCAGGGCCTCGGCGGCCTCCAGGCTGAGGCATACGGGCTTGCCCGGCACCCAGTCGAGGTCGGCGACTATGGCGCGGAAATCCTGCAACTGGCCGTTGCTCACCAGGTACTGGCGCCCGCCCTTCTCGGCCTCGCCGAGCTTCACCGGCACCAGGCGGCTCTGGGCGATGCTGCGGATGCCCGAGGTGCGCGCATGCAGGGTCGGCCCGCCGTCGAAGATGTCGATGTAGTGGTCGGTCTCGAAGCCTTCGCGCATCAGGATGTCGAAGGTGATCTGCGCCCGCGGGTGCACCTGGCCCATGGCCTCCTGCGCCTCGTCCGGCAGCAGCGGCACGTAGATGGGGTAATGCGGCATCAGCTCGGCGAGGAAGGTGCGGCTCTTCAGCCCGCACAGGCGCTCGGCCTCGGTGTAGTTCATGTCGAAGAAGTTGCGCCCCACCGCGTCCCAGAACGGCGAGTCGCCGTGCTCGTCGCTGTGGCCGACGATCTCCACCACTACCGCATCGGCGAAGCGCTCGGGGTGGCCGGCCATGAACAGCAGGCGGCCGCGTGAGTTGAGCTCGGCGAACACGCTGCTGACCAGCGGCCGCTCGACGTAGAAGCTGGTGAGCAGGCTATTGCCGGTCAGGTCGTGACACAGCGACAGCACGTGAATCTTGTTGTGGATCTTCAGCTCGCGCGAGTTGTGCACGAAGGTCTCGTTGCGAAAGCTGTAGAAGGGTTCGGAGTAGCCGGCCGAGGCGACGATCGCCGAGCAGCCGACCAGGCGTCCGCTGGCGCTGTCCTCGAGGACGAAGAAGTAGCTTTCCTCGCCGTTGAAGCTGACTTCGGCGGCGAACGACGCCTCCGAGGCGGCAATCTTGTCGCGCAGCCGCTCGGCATCGTCCGGCAGCGAAGTGACACCCACCGGGCTATCCGCGGCGAGCCGCTGCACATCCGCCAGGTCCGCCATTTGCGCAGGGCGCATTACCAGCATGGGGTCACTCCTTTTCAAGAAAAGCCCCGGATGCCACGCACGGGCAGCCGGAGAACGCCGAGGTCATCAACCCCGGCACACACAGGATCGTCATCCGTGAGGGAAGCCCGGCGCCTACCTGCGCCGGGCACTCGCTCAGGCGTTGGCCAGCTTGTTCAGGGCGCGCTCGAAGCGGGCCAGGCCCTCGTCGATATCGGCGTCTTCCACCACCAGGCTGGGGGCGAAGCGCACCACGTCGGGGCCTGCCTGCAGCACCATCAAACCTTCGCCGGCGGCGGCATCGAGAATCGTCTTGGCCTTGCCCTTCCAGGCGTCGCTGAGCACGCAGCCGAGCAGCAGGCCCAGGCCACGCACCTGGGTGAACATGCCGAAGCGCTCGCCGAGCTCGCTGAGCTTGGCGGCGAAGCGCTGGTGCTTGGCCTTGACCCCAGCCAGCACCTCGGGGGTATTGATCACGTCGACCACCGCCTCGGCCACCGCACAGGCCAGCGGGTTGCCGCCGTAGGTGGTGCCGTGGGTGCCGACCGTCAGGTGCTTGGCCAGCTCGCTGGTGGTGAGCATGGCGCCGATGGGGAAGCCGCCGCCCAGGCTCTTGGCGCTGGAGAGGATGTCCGGGGTTACGCCGTAGTGCATGTAGGCGAACAGCTCGCCGCTGCGGCCCATGCCGCTCTGCACTTCGTCGAACACCAGCAGCGCGTTGTGCGCGTCGCACAGGGCGCGGGCGCCCTCCAGGTAGGCCTGGTCGGCCGGCAGCACGCCGCCCTCGCCCTGAATCGGCTCCAGCACCACCGCGCAGGTCTTGTCGGAAATGGCCGCCTTCAGCGCCTCCAGATCGTTGTACGGGACATGGGTGATGCCCTGGATCTTCGGCCCGAAGCCGTCGGAGTACTTGGGCTGGCCGCCGACGCTGACGGTGAACAGGGTACGGCCGTGGAAGCTGTTGGTGGCGGCGATGATCTCGTGCTTGTCCGCGCCGAAACGGTCGTGGGCCACGCGCCGGGCCAGCTTGAACGCGGCCTCGTTGGCCTCGGCGCCGGAGTTGCAGAAGAACACGCGCTCGGCGAAGGTGGCCTCGACCAGCTTCTTGGCCAGGCGCAGCGCCGGCTCGTTGGTGAACACGTTGGACACGTGCCAGAGGGTGTTGGCCTGCTCGGTCAGCGCGCCGACCAGGGCCGGGTGGCAGTGGCCGAGCACGTTGACGGCGATGCCGCCGGCGAAGTCGATCAGCTCTCGACCGCTCTGATCCCAGACTCGCGAGCCCTGGCCGCGCACGGGTACGAAGGCTGCGGGAGCATAGTTGGGAACCATGAACTGGTCGAAATCGGTGCGTTGCACCGCATCGTGCTGAACGGACATCGAAACTCTCCTGATAAGGAAAACCGGCCTGCAGCAAGCCACGCGGGCGGCCCATTGCGGCGGGGAATGCAAGGATTGTAGGGACTGATTCGGGGCCGGCATTGCCGCCATGCGACAACTTCTTATAGCGCCAACCCAGGTTTTCCGGGGGCTTTCGTCAAAGCGACAGAAAGCGTCGGAAAGGCGCAGTTTAAACGCTGCACAGCGACATCCTAGCCCCCGCAGGGAAAAAAGCAGGATGCCGGACGCGCCGCAGCCCCTTCCCGAGCCGACAGCCTCCTGCGCCCCCCCCCCCGCGGCCGCCTCGACTATCGTTTACCGGAAACCCACCCGAACCAGCCCAGTACGCTGCAACCACAACGTGCCGGCACACGCATCGGCGCCTCAGCCAAGCAGCCAGAAGCGAGGAGAACCGCAGATGACGATACCGTTCAACGATCTCGGCAAGACCTGGCGCTTCGACCTGGTCGCGGGCCTCACGGCGGCCGCCGTGGTGCTACCCAAGGCCATGGCTTATGCCACCGTTGCCGGACTTCCGGTGGCCGTCGGCTTGTATACCGCATTCGTGCCGATGCTGATCTACGCCCTGCTCGGTAGTTCACGCGTGCTCAGCGTCAGCTCGACCACCACCCTGGCGATCCTGGCCGGCACCCAACTCGGCCTCGCCGTACCAGATGGCGACCCCGCCAGACTGATTGTTGCGGCAGCCACGCTCAGCGCACTGGTGGGCGCCTTGCTGATGCTGGCCGCGGCGTTGCGCCTGGGCTTTATCGCCAACTTCATCTCCACCCCGGTACTGACCGGCTTCAAGGCCGGCATCGGTCTGGTCATAGTGCTCGACCAGATACCCAAACTGCTGGGCCTGCACCTGGACAAACAGGGCTTCTTTGCCGACCTGCTGAGCCTGGTCAGCCTGCTGCCACAGACCTCGCTGGCCACCCTGGCCGTGGCGATTGCCACACTGGTGGTACTGATCGGCATGGAACGTCTGTGGCCACACTCGCCTGCGCCACTGGTCGCGGTGGCAGGCGGTATCGCCGCGGCCTGGATGCTCGGCCTGCAGGCCCAGGGCGTCTCGATTGTCGGCCTGATCCCGCAGGGCCTGCCATCTCTGACGCTACCGGACGCCAGTCTGCTGATGCAGTTGTTACCTGGGGCATTGGGCATCGCACTGATGAGCTTTACCGAGTCTATTGCCGCCGGGCGCGCCTTTGCCGAAACCGACCAACCGCCGATCAATGCCAACCGCGAATTGCTGGCGACTGGCGCCGCCAATCTGGGCGGCGCCCTGTTCGGCGCCATGCCCGCCGGCGGCGGCACCTCGCAGACCGCGGTGGTCAAGGCCGCCGGCGGCCGCTCGCAGATGGCCTCGCTGGTGACCGCCGGCAGCGCTGCGGCAACCATGCTGCTGTTCGCCCCCCTGCTCGGCCTGTTGCCCCACGCGACCCTGGCAGCCGTGGTGATCGTTTACTCGGTCGGCCTGATCCAGCCCGCCGAGTTCCGCTCGATTCTGCAGGTGCGCAGCATGGAATTTCGCTGGGCCTGCACCGCCTGTGTCGGCGTACTGCTGTTCGGCACGCTGCAGGGTATTGTGGTCGCCATCGTGGTATCGCTGGTGGGCCTCGCCAGCCAGACTGCCAACCCCCACGTGTACGTGATTGGCCGCAAGCCTGGCACCGACGTGCTGCGCCCGCTGTCGAAGGAACATCCAGACGACGAACTCTTCGACGGACTGCTGCTGGTGCGCCCCGAGGGCCGCCTGTTCTTTATCAACGCCCAGGGGGTCACCGACCGGATCAAGGCCTTGCTGAGCCAGTACCAGCCAAGGGTGCTGGCCCTGGATATGAGTCGGGTGACGGACATCGAGTACACCGCCCTGAAGATGCTGCAGGAGGCCGAACAACATGCTGCGCAGCAGGGCATCAGCCTGTGGCTGGCAGGATTGAATCCGGATGCGCTGCAGATGGTCCGGCATGCCGGCCTGGCAGAGCAGCTCGGCAAAGAGCGCCTGCTGTTCAACGCGCAGCAGGCCATCAGCCAGTACCAGGCGCAGCAGTGCGCCCCGACTCGCCTCCGCACTCCCGGACCACTGGATGGAGGGGCTCAGCGCGCCTAGCCGCGCTCGACCGGAGTGGAGGTGAGTTCGAAGGGGCTGTTGCTGCGCCGCTGGTTGCGGTCGTCGCGCGGGGTGGCGCCGAAGAAGTTGCGGTAGGCGCTGGAGAAATGCGGCCCGGAGGAGAAGCCGCAGGACAGACCGATCTGGATGATCGACTTGCTGGTCTGCATCAACAGCTGGCGCGCCTTGTTCAGGCGCAGCTCCAGGTAGTACTGGCTGGGCACGCGGTTGAGGTACTGCTTGAAGATCCGCTCCAGCTGGCGGCGCGACACACACACGTGCTGGGCGATCTCGTCGGTGGTCAGCGGCTCCTCGATATTGGCCTCCATCAGCAGCACCGCCTGGGTCAGCTTGGGGTGGCTGGAGCCGAGGCGGTTCTGCAGCGGGATGCGCTGGCGCTCGCCGCCCTCGCGGATGCGCTCGACCACCAGCTCCTCGCTGACCGCACCGGCCAGCTCGGCGCCATGGTCGCGCGCCAGCACCGCCAGCAGCAGATCGAGCACCGCCAAACCGCCGCAGGCACTGAGGCGGTCGCGGTCCCAGTCGAACAGGTGACTGGTGGCGATGACCTTGGGGAAACGCTCGGCGAAGTCGTCCTGCCAGCGCCAGTGCACCGCCGCGCGGTAGCCGTCGAGCAGGCCGAGCTGGGCCAGCGGATAGACCCCGGCGGACAGCCCGCCGATCACGCAACCGCTGCGCACCTGCTGCTTGAGCGCGGCAGCCAGGCCGGCGGAAACCGTCGCCGGCGGCACGTCGGCGAGCAGGAACAGCTTGTCGCAACCGTCCAGATGACCGGCCCAGGGCTCGCCGGGCAGGCGCCAGTCACCGGCGGCCAGCGGCTCGGCCTGGAGGAACACCAACTCGTACACCACTTCCGGATGCACACGCTGCGCCACGCGCAACGCCTCCTCGGCCAGCGACAGGGTCAGGGCCTTGGTGCCGGGCCAGTAGAGGAAGCCGATTCGATGGGGGGTCATGAGAGCCTGTTCAAAGTCTGCTGCGCGTCGGCCTGCTGCGGTGAGAGCAGGCCCTGGGCGAAGTGTAGCCGCTGGTTACTTGAGACTGCCGGAAAGGAACTGCTGCAGCCGCTCGGACTGCGGATTGACCAGCACTTCGCGCGGGTTGCCACGCTCCTCGACCACGCCCTTGTGCAGGAACACCAGCTGGTTGGACACCTCGCGGGCGAAGCCCATCTCGTGGGTCACCACCACCATGGTGCGCCCCTCCTGAGCCAGGTCCTGCATCACCTTGAGCACCTCGCCGACCAGCTCCGGGTCGAGCGCCGAGGTCGGCTCGTCGAACAGCATCACCTCCGGCTCCATGGCCAGGGCACGGGCGATGGCCACGCGCTGCTGCTCGCCGCCGCTCATGTGCGCGGGATAGGCATCCTTGCGATGGGCCACGCCGACCTTGGCCAGGTAGTGTTCGGCCTTGTCGCGCGCCTCGGCCTTGTCCACGCCGAGCACGTGCACCGGCGCCTCCATGACGTTGTCCAGGGCGCTCATGTGCGACCACAGATTGAAGTGCTGGAACACCATCGACAGGCGCGAGCGCATGCGCTGCAGCTGCTTGGCGTCGGCGGCCTTGAGCGCCCCCTCCTTATTCGGCACCAGCTTGAGTTCCTCGCCGTTGAGCAGGATCTTGCCGCCGTGCGGCTGCTCCAGCAGGTTGATGCAGCGCAGGAAGGTACTCTTGCCCGAGCCGCTCGAGCCGATGATGCTGATCACGTCGCCAGCCTTGGCCGCCAGGGAGACGCCCTTGAGCACCTCATGGCTGCCGTAACGCTTGTGCAGGTCCTGAACTTCGAGTTTGTACATGGTTTCCACTCTCTTGAATCAGCCGCCGAACCGGCGACCCAGGGAAATTGACGACCGCCGTTCAGGCCTTGCGCGGCGCCAGGTAGGCCAGCCAGCGCAACTCGGCGCGCTTGAACAGGCGCACCAGGATGAAGGTCAGCACCAGGTAGAACAGGCCGGCAGTGATGAACGCCTCGAACGGCATGTAGTACTGCGAGCTAACCGTGCGCGCCGCGCCGGTGATGTCGATCAGGGTGACGATGGACGCCAGCGAGGTGGTGTGCAGCATCATGATCACTTCGTTGCTGTATTGCGGCAGCGCGCGGCGCAGGGCCGAGGGCAGCAGGATGCGCCGGTACAGCTTGGCACGCGACATGCCCATGGCCTTGGCCGCCTCGATCTCGCCGTGCGGCGTGGCCTTGAGGCTGCCGGCGAGGATTTCCGCGGTGTAGGCGCTGGTGTTGATGGCGAAGGCCAGACAGGCGCAGAAGGTGGCACTGGAGAAATACGGCCACATGAAGCTGTCACGGATGAACTCGAACTGGGCCAGACCGTAGTAGATCAGAAACAGCTGCACCAGCATCGGCGTGCCGCGGATCACGTAGGTGTAGAGCCAGGCCGGAAAATTCACCAGCGGCGACTTGGACACCCGCATCAGCGCCAGCGGCAGCGCCAGGCTGAGGCCCAGGGCCAGGGAGATCAGGAGGATTTTCAGGGTCACCAGCACGCCGCTGAAGTACAGCGGCAGGTTCTCCCAGATCATGTTGTAGTCGAAGATCATGGCACGGCTCCTACAGCTCGGCGGCCTTGGTGCCGACCGAATAGCGTTTCTCGAGGAAACGCAGGGCCAGCAGGGAAACACTGGTCAGCACCAGGTACAGCGCCGCCACCGCCAGGTAGAAGGTGAACGGCTCGCGGGTCGCGTCGGCGGCGCTCTTGGCCTTGAACATCATGTCCTGCAGGCCGACCACCGAGATCAGTGCGGTGGCCTTGGTCAGCACCAGCCAGTTGTTGGTGAAGCCGGGGATGGCGAAGCGGATCATCTGCGGCACCAGGATGCGGAAGAACACCTGCACCCCGCTCATGCCGTAGGCCGCGCCGGCCTCGGCCTGGCCTTTAGGGATGGCCATAAAGGCGCCGCGGAAGGTCTCCGACAGGTAGGCACCGAAGATGAAGCCCATGGTGAACACGCCGGCGACGAAGGGATTGATGTCGATGTAGTCGTCGTAGCCGAGCAGCGGCGCGACGCGGTTCACCAGATCCTGGCCGCCGTAGAAGATCAGC
The DNA here is from genome assembly GCF_000465935.2 of Pseudomonas sp. EGD-AK9. Classification (NCBI taxonomy): domain Bacteria; kingdom Pseudomonadati; phylum Pseudomonadota; class Gammaproteobacteria; order Pseudomonadales; family Pseudomonadaceae; genus Pseudomonas; species Pseudomonas sp. EGD-AK9. Next base: position 1,825 of record NZ_AVOF01000185.1, on the reverse strand, counting down.
AGGATCAGCACCAGGTCGGGAATGCCGCGAATCACCGTGGCGTAGGTCTCGCCGAGCATGGCCAGCCAGCGAATCGGCGACAGGCGAAAGGCCGCACCGAGCAGGCCGAGAAAAATCGCCACCGCCATCGATGTCAGGGCCAGAAGCAGGGTGAGCCAGGCACCGTCGAGAATGGTCGAGCCGTAGCCTTGAAGCATGCGCTAGTACCTCATGCGGGCACCGCGAACGGCGCCAGGTAGCACAACAGAAACTGCCGGGAGCCAGGCTCCGCGACGGCCCAGAGGGCGGCCGCCAGGACCGGCGACCAGAAAGAAGCAGCACAAACCGCGAGTGAAGCCTGTGCCACTTGCCGTGCGTTGCGCTTACTCGCCGTAGACGTCGAAGGCGAAGTACTTGTCCTGCACCTCCTTGTACTTGCCGTTGGCGCGGATGGCCAGGATGGCAGCGCTGATCTTGTCGGCCAGGGCCTTGTCGCCCTTGCGCACGGCGATACCGGCACCCTCGCCGAAGTACTTGGTGTCGGTGTAGTCCGGGCCGACGAAGGCGAAGCCCTTGCCGGCATCGGTCTTTAGGAAGCCGTCGTCGATGTTCACCGAGTCGGCCAGGGTGGCATCCAGGCGACCGGACTGCATATCCAGGAAAATCTCGTTCTGCGAGCTGTAGCGCACCACCTCGATACCGGCCGGGGCGAAGACGTCGGTGGCGTAACGGTCGTAGATGGAGGCGCGCTGCACGCCGACCTTCTTGCCCTTGAGGTCGACCAACGGATCCTTCAGCTCGGTGCCGGCCTTCATCGCCAGCTTGGCCGGGGTGTGATAGTACTTCTTGGAAAAGTCCACCGACTTCAGGCGGTCCTCGGTGATCGACATGGACGACAGCACGGCGTCGAACTTGCGCACCTTGAGCGCCGGGATCAGGCCGTCGAACTCCTGCTCGATCCACTGGCATTTGACCTGCATTTCTTCGCACAGGGCCTGACCGATGTCGTAGTCGAAGCCGCTGATGGCGCCATCCGGGGTCTTGAAGGCGAAGGGCGGGTACGCCGCCTCGATGCCGATGCGCAGCGGTTTGGCATCATCGGCCATAGCCAGCGGCGACAACAGGGACAGCGCCAGCGCGCCGAGAAGTGCGATCTTCTTCATTTTTTTGCTCCTTCGAATGGGAATGGCATCGATGGCAGTGGGATTGGCCCTGGCCTTTGAATGAATTGTAGAAAGACTGCTGGTCTTTGCCGCGCAAGCGAGCGGGCAAAGGGCCTTGGCTGGGTGAGCGGCATTCTAGCGACAGGGGCTGAGGCGATATTTCCTCAATGCGACAACTAATTACAGAAGCCCTGGAGGCGCCGGGCAGGCGTATTGACAGACGCACCTAAACGTGCAGCGCGAAAAGAATCGCAAACGGAATACTGAAGCAATAATCGCGCCTTATTCCATGAAACCCCCGATTCACCGGGCCTGCAGCGCCCAGGCCATGGCGCAGCGGCGGCCCGTGCGGCACCGCAACGGGGCCCGAACGTTCCCTAACGCCCCATCCCGACGCACCCTGTTACCGCAACGCGTAGGGTGCGCCATACGCGCCAGCCACCTGGCGCCTCCCTCAAGGGCCAACCCGCAAACCCAACCGCGCCGCCACCCGTCCCTCGTCGCGACGCTCCATGCCGGCCTCCTCGATGCGCACACCCTGCCCTTCCAGCGCCTGCAGCCAGCGCAACAACTGCTCGAACGGCGCCGGCTGCAGGCTGACCTGCACCGCGCCCTGGCCCTCGGCATCCAGGCGCTCGATGGCCAGGCCCTGCTCCGCCGCCGAGGCGGTGACCAGCCCCTGC
>NZ_AVOF01000184.1:0-6675 GCF_000465935.2 Pseudomonas sp. EGD-AK9 | reverse complement strand
CTGCTGTCGATCTTCAAGATCCGCGAGTGGATCATCAACAGCATCCCGCTGGCCCTGCGCGCCGGCATCGCCGCCGGCAACCTGGTGCTCAGCCTCGGCGCGCGCGGCGGGGTCTATGTGGTCGGCGGCGTGGTGCCGCGTTTCGCCGAGCTGTTTCTGGCCAGCGGCTTCGCCGCGGCGCTGCGCGACAAGGGCTGCATGAGCCATTACTTCGACGGCATCCCGGCCTGGCTGGTGACCGCCGAATACCCCGGCCTGATGGGCGCCGGCGTGGCGCTGCAGCAGGCAGCGGGGTAGGGTGTGCGGGGCCGCCTAGGCCATGCGTACCAAGATCCGTGCAGAACAATCAAAGTGGCGAGATGAGCCAGTCCCGTAGCCCGGATTTCATCCGCGCTACAGAGGCATAACAAGAAAGGTGGCGGACCATGAGCCAGCCCGGAAAATCCATTCTCCTGGTCGATGACGACGCGGAGATTCGCGACCTGCTACAGACCTACCTGAGTCGCGCCGGCTTCGCCGTGCGCGCCGCCTGCGACGGTGCCGGCTTTCGCCAGGCGCTGTGCGCCGAACCGGCCGACCTGGTGATTCTCGACGTGATGCTGCCCGACGAGGACGGCTTCAGCCTGTGCCGCTGGGTGCGCGAACACCAGCGTTTCGCCCTGGTGCCGATCATCATGCTCACCGCCAGCTCCGACGAGGCCGACCGGGTGATCGGCCTGGAGCTGGGCGCCGACGACTACCTGGGCAAGCCGTTCAGCCCGCGCGAGCTGCAGGCGCGGATCAAGGCGCTGCTGCGTCGCGCACAGTTCAGCCAGGTGGCGGGCGGCGAGGTGCTGGCCTTCGACCAGTGGCGCCTGGACATGGTCAGCCACCGCCTGTTCCATGCCGATGGCGAGGAGGTGATCCTCTCCGGCGCCGACTTCGCCCTGCTCAAGCTGTTTCTCGATCACCCGCAGCAGATCCTCGATCGCGACACCATCGGCAACGCCACCCGCGGCCGCGAGGTGATGCCGCTCGAGCGCATCGTCGACATGGCGGTCAGCCGTCTGCGCCAGCGCCTGCGCGACACCGACAAGCCGCCGCGGCTGATCCGCACCGTGCGCGGCAGCGGCTACCTGCTGGCGGCCCAGGTGACGGCGCAGCATGGCTAGCTGGCGGCGCTGGTTGCCGGTGCCGCGCTCGCTGCTCGGGCGCATGCTGCTGCTGACCCTGCTGGTGGTGCTGCTGGCGCAGGCGTTGTCCAGTTTCATCTGGGTCTCGCAGTTGCGCGCCAGCCAGATGGAGGGCCTGCTCACCAGCGCGCGCAGCCTGGCGCAGTCGATGGCCGCCAGCGTCAGCTACTTCCGCTCGCTGCCGATAGGCTACCGGCCGCTGGTGCTCGATCAGTTGCGCAACATGGGCGGCACGCGCTTCTTCGTCTCGCTCAACGACAAGCCGCTGCAGATGCAGGTGCTGCCGCCGACGCCGCGCAAGCGCGCGGTGCTCGAGGCGGTCGAGGCCACCCTGCGCGAGCGTCTGGGCAGCGGCCTGGACATCTCCCTGCAGTTCGTCAGCCCGGAGGACCTGCGCATCTTCAACAGCGGCCTGAAACTCGACGAACTGCCGCGTTCTTGGGCGCACTACGCGCTGAGCCTGGAGCCGCTCAATCCGCCGGTACTGGTGACGCAGATCCGGATCGCCGAGGGCGAATGGCTGTACCTGGCGTCCTTGCTGCCCGAGCCCTATGTCGGCCTGGAGCAGCAGGGCCTGCCGGCGCAGCAGCTGTGGTTCATCATCCTCACCAGCAGTTTTCTGCTGCTGTTCATCGGCATTCTGGTGCACTGGCAGAGCCGTCCGCTCAAACGCCTGGCGCGGGCGGCGCGGGAAATGTCGCTGGGCAGCGAGGTGGAGCCGCTGGCCGAGGCCGGCGGCAGCGAGGTGGTCGAGGTCAGCCGCGCCTTCAACGCCATGCGCGAGCGCATCGGCCGTTACCTCAACGAGCGCAGCCAGCTGTTCAGCGCCATCTCCCACGATTTGCGCACGCCGATCACCCGCCTGCGCCTGCGCGTCGAGCTGCTCGACGACGAGGCGCTGCAGGCCAAGTTCGGCCGCGACCTGGACGAGCTGGAGATGCTGGTCAAGGGCGCGCTGCAGTGCGTCAAGGACACCGACATCCACGAGAACATCGAGCCGGTCGACCTCAATCACCTGCTGCACGGGGTGGTCGAGCCCTACCTGGGTAACGGTCGGGTCACGCTCGCCGGCAGCGCGCTGGCGCCCTATCCGGGCAAGCCGCTGGCGCTCAAGCGCTGCATCGGCAACCTGGTGGACAACGCACTGAAATACGGCGAGCGCGCCCACCTGCAGATCGAGGACGACGGCCAGGCCTTCGTCCTGCACGTCGACGACGAAGGCCCGGGGGTGCCGGAACAGCGCCTGGAGCAGGTGTTCGAGCCGCATTTCCGCCTGGCCGGGCAGCAGCAGGGCTACGGCCTGGGCCTGGGCATCGCGCGCAATATCGCCCACAGCCACGGCGGTGAGCTGAGCCTGCGCAACCTGCGCGAGGGCGGCCTGCGGGTGACCCTGAGTTTGCCCAGGTAGGGTGCGCCCCGCGATCCGCCCTGTGGGAGCGGCTTCAGCCGCAGACGCCGCGGCTCAGATCCCCTGGGGAATCTCTTCGCCACCGAGGGCGCTGAACAGCTCGGGGAGGAACTCCACCAGGGTCATCATCATCAGGGTGAAGCTGGCGTCCTGCTGGGCCAGGGCGTCTTCGCCGCCGTCCTGTTCGGCCTGCTCCTGGAGGATGTCCTCGAAGCGCAGGCGCTTGATCACCAGCTTGTCGTCGAGCACGAACGACAGCTTGTCCTGCCAGGCCAGCGACAGCTGGGTGACCTGCTTGCCGGTGGACAGGTGCAGCTGGATTTCCTCGCTGGTCAGATCCTGGCGCTTGCAGCGCACCACGCCGCCGTCCTCGTGGGTGTCGCGCAGCTCGCACTCGTCGAGCACGTAGAAGCCCTCGGCGGCCTTCTGCGTCTTCAACCAGTCGGTGAGGGTGGCGGTCGGCGCGATCTTCACCGACAGCGGGCGCACCGGCAGCGAACCCATGGCCTCACGCAGGGTGGAGAGCAGGTCTTCGGCCTTCTTGGCGCTGGCGCTGTCGACCAGGATCAGGCCCTGCTTCGGCGCGATGGCGGCGAAGGTACCGGACTTGCGGATAAAGGCGCGTGGCAGGAAGGCCTGGACGATCTCGTCTTTCAACTGATCGCGCTCCTTCTTGTAGACCTTGCGCATCTGGCTGTTCTCGATCTCGTCGACCTTCTCCTTCAGCGCGTCGCGCACCACCGAACCGGGCAGGATGCGTTCTTCCTTGCGCGTGCCGATCAGCAGGAAGTCGCCGCTGACATGCACCAGCGGCGCGTCGGCGCCCTTGCCGAAGGGCGCGCTGAAACCGTAGGTGGTCAGCTCCTGGCTGGCGCAGGGACGCGCCGGCTTGCTCGCCAGCGCGCTTTCCAGCGCGTCGGCATCGAAGGGGATGTCCTGGGTGAGGCGATAGACCAGCAGGTTACGAAACCACATGAGCGGGTGACTCTCCATTGGCGTGATGGTCGCGGGGCGGCGCTCGGGCAGCAGGTGGCGCGCCGCGACGGGAAGGGGGCGGGTGGTCGCGAGATCGCGGCCTGGCCGCCAGCGCAAAGCGCGCATTATTCTCCCCTCGCGGGCTCAGGCCAACCCTGGCATCGGGCCAGCGGGAAAATTCCCGGGGCTCGCCTAAGTTCTTGCTGGAGCGATAGAAATTTTTTGCATCGGGGCTTGCCAAGGTGCAGATCGCTCTCTAGAATGCGCCCCACTTCGAGAGTGAAGGGTGATTAGCTCAGCCGGGAGAGCATCTGCCTTACAAGCAGAGGGTCGGCGGTTCGATCCCGTCATCACCCACCAATCTCGCAGTTACGCGCAGCGGTAGTTCAGTCGGTTAGAATACCGGCCTGTCACGCCGGGGGTCGCGGGTTCGAGTCCCGTCCGCTGCGCCATTTTCCTCCTCGCTCCATCCCCTCCTGTGACGCCTCTTCGGCATTCGCCGAAAACCTCAGAAAATTCCTTTGTTTGCTTGAACTTATGCGCATCGCTCGGCTCCTATGCCGTAGCCAGTGATCGCGGCGGACTGCTAAGCTCGCGCTTTCACACGACGGCCTTTGGGCGCATCTACAAGGAACAAGCATGAAACAGCATCGTTTGGCGGCGGCGGTAGCCCTGGTGGGCCTGGTGCTCGCCGGTTGCGATTCGCAAACCAGCGAAGTCGAACTCAAGACCCCGGCGCAGAAAGCCTCCTACGGCATCGGCCTGAACATGGGCCGCAGCCTGTCCGAGGAAGGCATGGACGATCTGGACTCCAACGCCGTCGCCCAGGGCATCGAGGATGCGCTGGCGAAGAAAGAGCCGCGCATCAAGGACGAGGACATGATCGAGGCCTTCTCCTTCCTGCAGACCCGTGCCGAAGAGCGCATGGCGGCGCTGAACAAGGAAGCGGCCGAAGCCGGCAAGAAGTTCCTCGAGGAAAATGGCAAGCGCGAAGGCGTGGTCACCACCGAATCCGGTCTGCAGTACGAAGTGGTGAAGAAGACCGACGGTGCCCAGCCCAAGGCAACCGACGTGGTGACCGTGCACTACGAAGGCAAGCTGACCGACGGCAGCGTGTTCGACAGCTCGGTCGCGCGCGGCAGCCCCATCGACCTGCCGGTGGGCGGGGTGATTCCGGGTTGGGTCGAAGGCCTGCAGCTGATGCACGTCGGCGAGAAATACAAGCTGTACATCCCCAGCGAACTGGCTTACGGCGAGCAGAGCCCGTCGCCGGCGATCCCGGCCAACTCGGTGCTGGTGTTCGATCTGGAGCTGATCGGCATCAAGGAACAGGCTGCCGCGGAGTAACACCCGGCAGTTCGACGCAGCGCCCCGTCTCGACGGGGCGTTGCCGTTTCTGACGGTCGAGAAATCGACCTGTGGGGCTTGTGTTCGGTCGCAGGTGTTACGCTTATGCACATTATGGGAAGCATTCCTAACAAGACCCCGTTACACCGACAGGCTCATCAAGTCAATTTTCAAGTGATTGATTTTATTGGATTTTGTGGGGTGGGCAAAAAATACCCGATCTGTCTGCAGGCCGCATGCCACGGGGCTTTGATAAGCTTGTCGAACGCCTGTTAACAGGTTTATCCACAGCTTCGGTGGATAAGCCGAGCAAGCCCAGGCGGCGCCTGGGTTACGAGGAGGACCGATGAAAACTCCGTGGAAACTGGCGCGTTACCTGCCCATGGCGGCGCGTTTCCTGCGCGAGGGACGCCTGCCGGAACTGCTCCGCGCCCTGGGCGACAAGCGCACGCCGCAGGGTGCCCGCTTCGCCGGGCTGCGCGAGGATCTGCGGCTGTTGCGCGCGCTGTGCCTGGCCTGGCTGAAGGGCGATTACCGGCAGATCAGCAGCCAGGCGCTGCTGATGGTGGTGGCCGCCTTGCTGTATTTCCTCTCCCCGCTGGATGCCATACCCGATTGGCTGGTGGGGCTGGGTTTCATCGACGATCTGGCCGTGTTGGCCTGGGTGCTGCGTACCTGGCGCGGCGAGCTGGACGCCTTCAAGGCCTGGCGGGCAGCGCAGACGCCCGAGCAGCTGGCGCTTATCGAGCGCTTACCTCCGGCGAGTCCGCAGCGCTCCTGAGCGCCTCCTCCAGCCATTGCTCGATCCGGCCCTGGTCGCGCAGCTCCACTAGCAGCGCGTCCAGGCGTTCGGCCGCCACCGGCAGGTGCGGCCCGTAGGCGCAGTGCACCTGATAGCGCTGTACCACCCAGGGACTGAAATCCAGGCGCAGTTGCGGGTGCTGGGCGAGCTTGTAGGCCAGGTTGCGGCGCATGTCGATCACCGCATCCAGGCGCTGCTTGTCGAGCATCTGCAGGCTGGTGTCGAGGTCGCGCACGTCCTGACGCAGGATGCGCTGGTCGGCGAAGGCTGCCATCAGTGGCGCGCTGTAGACGTAGCCGAGGCTGGTGCCGAGCACCTTGCCATGCAGGCTTTGCAGGCTGGTCAAGGGCGCCGTGTCGCGGTGCTGCAACAGCACGTCTTCCTCCTCGTACAGCGGTGGCGACCAGTGCAGGCGTTGCGGCTCGCCGACCCACTCGGGGTTCGCGTTGCAGATCAGGTGCAGGCGGCCCTGCTGCAGGTAGGTTTCCAGGCGGTTGTTCGGCGTCTCGATGAATTCCACCGGCAGATCCAGGCGCAGTGCCAGTTCCAGGCCGAGGCGGTGGGCCAGGCCACGCTGCAGGCGCTGCTGCTCCACGCCCACATAGGGCATGGCGTCGGCCGGGCCATAACCCCAGCGCAGGTTGTCGGCAGCGCAGGGCAGCGCCAGCAGGCCGCAAAGCAATGCGTAGAGTCTGCGCAAAAGAAACTCCCCCGCCCAGTGGGCTCTAATGCCAAAGCAGTATAGATCACGCCCCTGGCGGCGGCCGCCTGTTAAGATGGCCGCTCGCAAGGAAGGCGCCGAGGTCGTCGGTGCTGCTTTCCAACGGAGAGAGTCATGACAGTGCAAATCATTGCCCGCGACGGCGAGCCGGAGTACGCCGTGCTGCCCTGGGCCGACTATCAGGCGCTGCTGCAGGCGGCCGGGCGTCAGGGCGAGGCCGAGCCGGTTCAGGTGGTCGCGCCGAGCCAGG
>NZ_AVOF01000182.1:0-6707 GCF_000465935.2 Pseudomonas sp. EGD-AK9 | reverse complement strand
TGGCACGTGCCGGCCTGGGCCGAGCAGGCCGCCGCCAGCCAGACGCAGATCGCCGACGCCGGCCACCTGCCGATGCTGGAGCGGCCGCAGGCCTTTCTCGACGCGGTGAGGCGCGCCTTGCAGCTGGCCTGAAATTTTTTTCCGATCGCTGTCGAATCGTCCATCGCCCGCTCGACTAGTCTTCAGAACCCCAGCCATGGGTTCAGTGTCAGCCGTAGGGAGACCCCCTGCGCTACTTCGACTCGAGCAAGGAGAAAGGCGATGCGTTTCATGGTGATAGTCAAGGCCACCGCGGATTCCGAAGCCGGTGTGATGCCTAGCGAGGAGCTGCTGGCGGCGATGGGGCGCTACAACGAGGAACTGGTGGAGGCCGGCGTGATGCTCGCCGGCGAAGGCCTGCAGCCCAGCAGCAAGGGCGCGCGGGTGCGCTTTGCCGGCAGTCAGCGCACGGTGATCGACGGCCCCTTCGCGGAAACCAAGGAGCTGATCGCCGGCTTCTGGATCTTCCGGGTGGCCTCGCTCGCCGAATGCATCGAGTGGGTCAAGCGCTGCCCCAACCCGATGCCCGGCGATTCCGAGATCGAGATCCGCCAGATCTTCGAGGCCGAGGATTTCGGCGAAGAGTTCACCCCCGAATTGCGCGAGCAGGAAGACCGCATTCGCGCGCGCATCGGTATTGAAAACTAAGGAGAGTGCTGTGATGAAGATTCATACCTATCTGATGTTCGACGGCCAGTGCGAGGCCGCCTTCAACCGCTACGCGGAAGTTTTCGGCGGCCAGCTGGAGATGATGCGCTACGCCGACAGCCCGGAGGATATGCAGGTTCCGGCCGAGTACCAGCAACGCATCATGCACGTGTGCCTGACGGTCGGCGACCAGCTGCTGATGGCCTCCGACAATCTGCCGCAATACCCCTATGAGGGCATCAAGGGCTGTTCCGTTTCCCTGCAGGTGGACAACGTGCCCGAGGCCGAGCGCCTGTACGCCGCACTTTCGGCTGGCGGTTCGGTGCAGATGGAGTTGCAGGCCACCTTCTGGGCCACGCGTTTCGCCATGCTCACCGACCGTTTCGGTGTGTCCTGGATGATCAACTGCGCGGTGGATAGCCAGCAGGGTTGAGCCGGACCGGGGCCGACCGGGTCGGCCCCGCGTCACCTCGGGCGGTGTCGGCCCGCGCATGTCGCGGGGCGCGCTGCCCGCCTGGCCCCCAGGTCGCCTGAAAACCACGCGAAGCAGCCGAGGTCTAAGCTCAAGACAGGGCCGGCAAGAGGGCTTCGCGATGAAACTGCGCTATCTGCTGCTGGTGGGCCTGGCGGTGCCGCTGACGGCCTGCAGCGTGCACGTCGGCGGGCACCGTCCGCCTCCGTACTATGCGCCGCCACCTCACGTCGAGTGGCGCTGGGATCCGGGTATCGACGCCTATGTGGTCATCGGCTGGCCGCACCTGTACTACCGCGACCACATCTATTACCGCTGGCACGACAACCACTGGTATTCCTCCGGCCGGCACGACGGCCCCTGGGCCAAGGGACCCAAAGGCGTGCCGCCTGGCCTGAACAAGAAGTACGGCAAGCCGGGACGCGGCGGTGGGGGGTACTGAGCCGGGGAGACGCGCGTTTGCCGGCGCACCCTATGGAGGGTGTCGACCATCCGTAGGGTGGCGCGCGGTCGCCTGGGCCGTGCGCAGCAACGGATTCAACCGGCCAGCTCCAGCACCTCGCTTTCCTGCAACGGTTCGACCCCGGCGAGAAACTCCTCGCCCCAGCGGCGGATGTCGTTGTAGCAGACGATATCGAACAGCTCGCGCAGGCGGGCCTGGGCCTCGCTTGCGGGCAGGTTCAGCGCCAGGTAGCAGGTCTGCGCCAGGTCGGCCGGATCGTGTGGGTTGGTCAGCAGCGCGCCCTTGAGTTCGGCGGCGGCGCCGGCGAATTCCGACAGCACCAGCACGCCGCGCCCACCGAGCAGGCCCTGGGCGGCGACGAACTCCTTGGCCACCAGATTCAGACCGTCGCGCAGCGGGGTGATCCACATCACGTCGGCCATGGCGTACCAGGCGCTGACTTCCTCGAACGGCAGGCTGCGGAAGAAGAACTGCAGCGGTGTCCAGCCGATGCGGGCGAAACGGCCGTTGATGCGGCCCACCGCCTGTTCGATCTGCGTCTGCAGCTCGTCGTAGATGGTCATTTCCTTGGCCGCCGGCACGCACACGCTCACCAGGGTGACCTTGCCCAGCAGCTCCGGGTTGTCGGCCAGCAGTCGCTCGTAGGCGTTGAGCTTTTCCAGAATGCCCTTGGTGTAGTCGAGGCGCTCCACCGAGAGGATCAGCTTCACGCCTTTCATTTCCTCGCGCAGCTGCCCCATCAGCTCCTTGATCTTCGGCGCCTCCAGGGCGCTGCGTACACGCTCGATGTCCAGCCCGACCGGGTGGGCGCCGAGCTTGACCTGGCGGGTGCCGGTGTCCAGCGTAGTGGTCATGCGCTCCAGGCCCACGGCGCAGCCATAGGTGATAAAACGCGGCGCGCAGCTCTGCCGCTCCAGGGTTTTGAGCGGGAACACACCACGGGCGACGTCGACGAAGTTTTCCACCTGGCGTGGGATATGAAAGCCGATGTAGTCGCACTGCAGCAGGCTGCCGACGATCTGCCGGCGCCAGGGCAGCACGTTGAACACGTCGGCCGAGGGGAAGTAGGTGTGGTGGAAGAAGGCGATGCGCAGGTCCGGGCGCAGCTCGCGCAGGTAGGCCGGCACCATCCACAGGTTGTAGTCGTGCAGCCAGACGATGGCGCCCTCGGCGGCCTCCAGCGCGGTGCGCGCGGCGAAGGCGCGGTTGACCTTGCAGAACACCTGCCAGTCGTCCTCGTTGAAGGTGGCGCGCTCCCAGAAGGTGTGCAGGGTCGGCCAGAAGGCTTCCTTGGAGAAGCGCTTGTAGAAGATGTCGACTTCTTCCTTGCTCAGCTTGACCCGCGCGGCGGTGAGCTTGGGATAGCGCTCGGCATCCACCGTGGTGTGGCTGTCGAAGGGCTCGGCGTCGTCCTCGTGCACGGCCCAGGCGACCCAGGAGCCGGGGCGGCCGTCGCCGAAGAAGCTCAGCAGGGTGGGGATGATGCCGTTGGGCGAGGTGGGGCGGCGGCGCTGCAGCTTGCCGGCGGCGTTGCGGTATTCCTCGTAGGGCAGGCGGTGGTAGACCATCACCAGCTCGGCCTTGCCCGGTTGCGCGGCCTGGCGGCGTTCGGCGGCGATGCCGTGCTCGCCGAGAAAGCCGAAATGGGCGAAGGCTTCGAGGATGCCGCCGCAGCCCGGTCGGCTGGCGTGCAGGGTGCGCGAGTGGTTGGCGGTGGCCTCCAGCAGTGCGGTTTCCGACTGACCGACACAGACGCCGTGGAAGCTGGCGCTGAGCATGGACAGATCGTTGAGTGTATCGCCAGCAGCCAGCACCTGGTCGTGATCCAGCTCCAGCCAGTCGGCCAGGGCCTTGAGGCTGCTGCCCTTGTTCACGCCCTTGGGCAGGAAATCCAGGTACAGCTCGGCGGAGTAGAGCAGGTCGCAACCCAGCGCGTCGGCGATCTCGCGCAGCGCCGGGTTGGCCGCCTGCTCGGGCGTGCAGAAGTAGGAGCAGCGGCGCGCCTGCGGCACGTCCTGACGCTCCAGGGCGAACGGCTCGATGGCGCTGGCCACCTGGGTTTCGCCGGGCCAGCGGGCATCGACCAGGCTTTGCAGCTGTTGGATCGGTTGCAGGCTGTCGCCATGCACCAGCGTCGCGCCGACGTCGGCGATGATGTAATCCGGCTGCGGCAGCGTCGGGTCGGCCAGCAGCGGCAGCACCGCCTCCAGGCTGCGCCCGGTGACGTAGGCGAGCTTGATCTCCGGGTGAGCGGCGATGGTCTGATAGAGGCTCAGGCGATCTTCGGGGTCGCCGGCGAGAAAGGTTCCATCCAGATCGGTAGCTAATAGCATCGTGGTTTCTCCAGAAGTGGCCTGTGCGGCTCGGCGCTAATGCGCGCGGCCGACGGGCCGGGTTTCTGGCTGCTTGGGATAGGCTCGGGGCCTTGCCGAAACAGCCGGTGGCATGACTTCAGGACGTGGTCGTCTCCTCCGTCGAATCATGGGGCGGTGCATCGGGCATCAGTTCCAGCACCGTGGGGCTGGTGCGCAGCATGGGCACGAAGTGGGCGGCGTCGCCGCTGACCAGGTCGCTGACATGGCGCAGCCGGTAGAAGGCGTAGGCGGCCAGCAGGCCCAGGGTGCAGGCGAAGTACAGCGGCAGCGCGCCGGCGCCGAGTTGCTCCATCAGTACGCCGGCCAGCAGCGGCCCGCACACCGAGCCGATGCCGTTGACCATCAGCAGGCTGGCGGAGCCGGAGAGGATCTCGTCGCTGCGCAGCTGGTCGATCAGCTGCGCCACGGCGATGGGGTAGATGGCGAAGGCCAGGCCGCCCCAGACGAAGGTCGCGCCGAGCAGCAACGGGCCGGCCGGCAGCAGGCTCATGACCAGCGCCAGGGCCACGGCCAGCAGCACCACCCAGAGCAGCACCCGACGGCGGTCGTGGCGATCCGAGTAGAGGCCGATGGGCCATTGCAGCAGGGCGCCGCCGAGGATGGTCGCGGTCATCAGCAGGCCGACGCCGGGCGTATCGAAGCCGGCCAGGCTGGCGTACACCGGCGCCATTCCCCAGAAGGCGCCGAGCGCCAGGCCGGACAGGCCCGCCGCGACTATGGCCAGCGGCGCGATGGCCCACAGCTGGCGCAGGTTGCTCGGCGGCGCTTCCGGCAGGCTCGGCTGGGCCTGGCGGGTCAGGGTGATGGGCATCAGCGCCGCGCTGATCAGGATGGCGGCGAGGGCGAACAGGGTGAACTGCACCGGATCGGCCAGGTGCAGCAGTTGCTGGGCCAGGGCCAGGGCGCCGAGGTTGACCGCCATGTACACAGCGAACACCTGGCCGCGCTGCTCGCTGGGCGCCTGGGCGTTGAGCCAGCTCTCGATGACCATGTACAGCGTCACCAGGGCCAGGCCGTAGAGCACGCGTAAGAATAGCCAGACCCAGGGATCGATCAGCAGCAGGTGGAGCAGGGCGGCGATGGCGGCCAGGGCGGCGCAACAGGCGAACGCGCGGATATGCCCGATGCGCCTGACCAGCGGCGTCGCCAGCCAGGTGCCGAGGAGGAACCCGACGAAGTACCCGGACATGATCAGGCCGAGCATCGTGGTGGAGTAGCCTTCGGCGACGCCACGCAGGGTCAGTAGGGTGTTGAGCAGGCCATTGCCGAGCAGGAGTAACGCGACCCCGCTCAGCAACGAGCCGATGGGGGCAATCAGGGACCACATGGCGAACTACCCTAGGGGACTGTGCCGGTGATGGCAAGCAGGAAGTACGCCAATGAATAGCTGGGTAATTAATTAAGTTGTTGAAATATAAGAAGTAAATTTATCGACAAAAGGTCCGTGGATTTCTTCTGCACGCGGCGGCGCACCCTGGCGGTGCAGGGGGCGGCCGATAGTCCCGGCGTGCCGCGAGCGGCGTTTCCTGCATGGGCCCGGAAAAAAGAGCCGGCGGCGCTGTAACGCCAGGCAGGCCGCCCCGTCCATTTCAGCGAGGGTGCCAATCCGGCCCCACGCAGGAAAACTTCCGGAGAATTGCCATGAAACAGCTCAATACCCTGACCGCCACCCTGGGCGCCGCGCTGCTTACGTCCGTCGCCTTCACCGCCCAGGCGGCGGGCAATCCCTTCGCCGCCGAGGAACTCGCCAGCGGCTACAGCCTGGCCGCGCACGAGAAGGGCCATGAGGGCAGCTGCGGCGAAGGCAAGTGCGGCGGCGAGATGAAGGCCGAAGGCGAGGGCAAGTGTGGCGAGGGCAAATGCGGCGGCGAGATGAAAGCCGACGGCGAAGGCAAATGCGGCGAGGGCAAGTGCGGCGCCGAGAAGAGCGAATAAGGCAGGGAACGGGGGACGGATCATGCAGGCTCGTTTCGTCAGCGGCGCCGGCCTCGGCTTGCGTCGCGGCCTGCTCGCCGCCTTGCAGGAGGACGGGGCGAGCGGTGCGGACTTTCTCGAAGTGGCGCCGGAGAACTGGATCGGCGTCGGTGGGCGCCTGGGCAGGCAACTGCGCGCGCTCAGCGAACGCCGGCCGCTGCTCTGCCATGGCCTGTCCCTCAATCTCGGCGGCTTCGCGCCGCTGGACCTGGAGCTGCTGCGGGCCATCAAGGCATTTCTCGATGCCCATGGCGTGCTCGGCTACAGCGAGCACCTGTCGGCCTGTGCCGATCACGGCCAGCTCTATGACCTGATGCCGCTGCCGTTCTCCGAGGAGTCGGTGGTGCGCATCGCCGAGCGCGTGCGCATCGTCCAGGACCTGCTGGAGCGGCCGCTGATCATCGAGAACGTCTCGGCCTACGCGCAGCTGCCGGGTGAGCTGGACGAGGCGAGCTTCGTCTGCGCGGTGCTGGAGCGCGCCGATTGCCAGCTGCTGCTGGACGTCAACAACCTCTACGTCAACAGCATCAATTTCAACTTCGATGCCCAGGCTTATATCGCCGCGCTGCCGAGCGAGCGCATCGCCTACCTGCATGTGGCCGGGCATTACGACCAGGCCGCCGATCTCAAGATCGACACCCACGGCGCGCCGGTGATCGACCCGGTGTGGGCCTTGCTGGCGCATGCCTACGCGCGTCACGGCGTGCGCCCGACGCTGCTGGAGCGCGACTTCAAC
>NZ_AVOF01000181.1:0-6724 GCF_000465935.2 Pseudomonas sp. EGD-AK9 | reverse complement strand
CCATGCGCGCCCTCGGCGCCGAGGTGATCGAACATGGCCGCGACTTCGACGAAGCGCGCGCCGAAGCCGCGCGCCTGGCCGCACGCGACGGCCTGCACTGGGTACCGTCACTGCACGAGGATCTGGTGCGCGGCGTGGCCACCTACGCGCTGGAGCTGCTGGAAGCGCTGCCGAACCTGCGCCGGGTCTATGTGCCCATCGGCCTCGGCTCGGGCATCTGCGGCATGATCCGCACCCGCGACCTGCTCGGCCTCGACACCGAGATAATCGGCGTGGTCGCCAGCGGTGCCGACGCCTACGCGCAGAGTTTCGAGCAGGGCCGCCTGGTGCAGACCGAGCGCGCCGACACCCTGGCCGACGGCATGGCCTGCCGCCAGCCGCAGCAGCTGGCGCTGGACATGATCCGCGCCGGCGCCGCGCGCATCGTGCGGGTCGACGACGAGGCCATCCGCGCCGCGATCCGCGTCTACCACGAGGACACCCACAACCTCGCCGAAGGCGCCGGTGCCGCCGCCCTGGCCGCCTTGATGCAGGAGCGCGAATGCAACGCCGGCCAGCGCGTGGCGGTGGTGCTCAGCGGTGCCAATATCGACCGCCTGGCGCTGGCCGAGCTGCTGCGCGACGAGGTCGCAGCCGCCTGATCAGCGAAACGGCGGCTCGTCGAAGCTGCGCAGCTTACGCGAGTGCAGCGAGTCGAGCTGGCTGCGCATCAGCTCCAGCGCGGCGATGCCGATGCGCAGGTGCTGGGTCACGGCGCGCTCGTAGAAGGCGCCGGCCGCGCCAGGCAGCTTGATCTCGCTGTGCAGCGGCTTGTCCGACACGCACAGCAGCGTGCCGTAGGGCACCCGCAGGCGGTAACCCTGCGCCGCGATGGTGCCGCTTTCCATATCCACGGCGACGGCTCTGGACAGGTTGATCAGCGGCCGCTCCTGGGCCCAGCGCAGCTCCCAATTGCGGTCGTCGTAGGTCAGCACGGTGCCGGTGCGCAGGCGTTTCTTCAGCTCGTCGCCCTGCTCGCCGGTGACCAGCTTGGCCGCCTCCTGCAGCGCCTGCTGCACCTCGGCCAGCGCCGGCAGCGGGATATGCGGCGGCAGCACGCGGTCGAGGATGCCGTCGCGGCGCATATAGGCGTGGGCCAGCACGTAGTCGCCGATGGTCTGCGACTGACGCAGGCCGCCGCAGTGGCCGATCATCAGCCAGCAGTGCGGACGCAGCACGGCCAGGTGGTCGGTGATGTTCTTGGCGTTGGACGGGCCGACGCCGATATTGACCAGGGTGATGCCGTGGCCGTCATCGGCCTGCAGGTGATAGGCCGGCATCTGGTAGCGGTGCCAGATCACGTTCTCGATGATCGCCTGCATCTCGCCTTCGGCCATGCCGCGCTCGACCACCACGTTGCCCGGCAGCACCAGGCGGGTGAAGCGCGAGTCGCCCACCAGCATGTCCAGACCATGGCGGATGAACTGGTCGACGTAGCGGTGGTAGTTGGTCAGCAGAATCCACGGCTGCACGTGGCGCCAGTCGCTGCCGGTGTAGTGCACCAGGCGGCGCAGGGAGAAATCCACCCGGGCCGCGTCGAACAGCGCCAGCGGCAGCGGGTCGGTGTTCTCCCAGTCGTACAGGCCGTCGGCGGTGCCGTCGGTGGCGGCGGACAGGTCGGTGCTGGGGAACACCCGCGCCAGCTCGGCGGCGGTCACCCCGCTGCCGGCCAGCTCGTCGCCCTGCTCCACCACGTAGGGATAGGGAATGTTCTGCTGGCTCATGCCGACTTCCACGCGCAGGGTGAAATCGTGCATCAGCGGCCGCAGCTGCTCCAGCAGGTATTTGCGAAAGGCCGCCGGCTGGGTCACGGTGACGCTGTAGGTACCCGGCACCTGCACCTTGGCGTAGGCGCGCACGGTGGTCGGCACCTCGCCCTGGCACAGGTAGGTCAGGCGCAGCTCGGGATAGCGGAACAGACAATGCTCGCCGGCGTCGGGCTTGATGCGCTCCTTGAGGTAGCGTTTCAGCGCCCGGCTGAGGGCGCCGGTGGCCTGCTGGTGGAGGGCGGCGAGGCGGTCGACCGCCTCTTCCGGGGTAAAGGCAACGACGAATTCATCGGCACAGGGTTTCACGGCGCACCTTCCTGGTTGATCGAACGCCCCTATCTTGCCTGTTCCGGCGGCGCCAGGCATAGCGCTCAGCTCAGCAGGCGAGCAAGATCCTCCGGCAAGGGCTGCGGCGTCAGCGGCCCGACCCGGCGCGTACCGGGATTGCCCAGCGGGTAGAGGCCCAGCAGCGACCCCAGGCTGCCCGGCAGACGCAGCAGCTGCGCGACCAGCTCGGCCCAATCGCGCCGGCGCCAGGCCCACAGCAGCATCAGCCAGTGGCTCAGGCCGTGCTGGAGAAAACTCGGCTGGCCGAGGATATGGGCACGCTCCAGATGGCGCAGCTCACCCTCGGCATCGCCCAAGCGGCGTAGATGGCGGGCCAGTTGCAGTTCGTGGTGGAAGGCTTGGCGACGGTTCATGGCGGTGCTCCAGAGTAGGCGACCGGGACAGTCTGCAAGCCTGGGGCGGCCCCGCGGTCAAGCGGCTAGGCTTAGCCGCATAGCGCCTGCCCGAGGGTCGCCCCATGCCACGCCTGCTCAGCCTGCTCCTGCTGCCCCTGCTCGCTCCCGTCCTGCTCGCCGGCGAGCTGGACGGCCACTACCACGCCAACCTCGACGGCCAGCCGGCCGAACTGATCCTGAACAGCCAGGGCCAGACGGTGGAAGGGCAGTATGTGGAAAACCAGCGTCTGCGCCTGAACCTCAAGGGTCATTACGACGGCCAGTTACTGCGCGCCGAAATCAGCGACCCGCAGTCCGGGCTGGTGATCGCCAATATGAACGCCACCTACGCCAACGCCATGCTCAACGTCAGCATCGCCGCGCGCGACCCGCGCAACGGCCAGGTGCTGGAGCGCCAGGCGCTGTTCCAGCGTGGCGCGCCGGCCAGCGAGCCAGTCGCGGCGCAACGCCTGGACCCGGCGCTGATCGGCACCTGGATCCACGAGCAGCAGATCAACAGCGGCGGCGCCAGCTTCGCCGCCTTCGCCACCCTGCTGACCCTGCAGCTGGGCGCCGATGGCAGCGTCGCACAATGGAGCCTGGCGGCCGGCGGCGGCAGCGACTGGAGTTTCAACAGCCCGGGCGAACTGCAGTACCGCGGCCGCTGGCGCAGCGACAACGGCGTGCTGCTGGTGCGCCTGGACGGCGCCGCCGACTACCAGCCCGCCGCTTACTATCGCTTCAGCGACCCGTACCTGGTCACCGAGAGCAATACCGGCAAGATGATCTGGCAACGCCGCCAGTAGCGCTGCGAGTCAGGCGGCCTGATGCAGACGCACGTTGAACAGCGGGCCCTGGCTGAAACGCGCCAGCGCCTTGGCCGCGGCCAGCACGCCCAGATCGATCAGCGGCTCGATCAGGATCACGCTCATGTAGGCCAGGCCGAAGCTGCCCACCGCCGCCAGGTTGTCGCCGGCGAAGCCCTGACCGTAGAAGGCCCAGAACGCCACCCAGGCGACGATGCCGCCCTGGTAGGCGGTCGACAGCGCCAGCGCCTGCTGGTAGGAGAGATCCACGTAGGCGGTGCCCGGCGCGACGATGCGCTTGGCCAGCAGCTGGATGCCCCACAGCGGCAGCAGCAGGGTGGTGACGTTCATGCCGTACTGCGGCAGGTCGAACTGGGCGAACAGCAGCCCTTGCAACAGCAGGCCGACGGCCAGACCGATGGCCGCGGCGCCGGCGCCGAACAGCAGCAGCAGGGTCGAGCCGAGGATCAGGTGGACCTCCGAGACGCCTACCGGATGACGCGGCAAGACCTCGAAGAAGCAGAACACCAGGGCGGTGGTCAACAGGCTGCGCAGCGCCAGGGCGACCACCCCGCCGTTGTCGCGGATGGCATCGCGGGCCAGTTTGGCGGTCAGGCCGAGGCCGGTGACGGCAGTGGCGTAGCTGAGCAGGATCTTGGCGCCTTCGACGACGCCGGGTTCGATATGCATAAGGGTTCCTTGGTCGCGCCCACCGCGCGACAATCCGGATGGAGGGGATGGGCGCAAGCGCCCGACGGCGATGGCAGGTCTCCTGGCTCGCGGCTCGACACTTCGCCCGCCTTCCCGGCCTGTGGGCCAGTGGCATATGGGCGTCGTTCGCCGCTTACAGTTGCGGGGGCAGCCAGGGCATTGGCGACGCGGCGCCGCACCCTGTTCCCTTTTCATCCGACCCTGGGGCCGGAACCATCGGCGGCCACCTTACCCGGCCGCACGCACAAAAGACAGCGCCCGCTCTCAACCGCGCCCGCACCAGGCTCCTCGGCGAGATTCGGAACCCGCCGGAGCCGGGCCTGTCACTGATCTGTCGCTCGCGGCGCGACGGCTGAGGGGCATCCTCGGCAGGAGCGCCTCACTGGCTGAGCAGATGCGGTGCTGGAGGCGCTCGCTTCCCCGCCAGTGCGGCAACCGTCACGTTGCGCGCGGGCATGTGTAACCATTTATTACAAGGCAATCGTAGTGTTCCTGCACCCGCGCCGACTGCAGATCACGCGAGCCCGCAGATCCATCATCCGGTAACGAGAGCGCATATGCAGAAACCCCTGATCGTCGCGTTGACAGCCCTGTTCGCAACCGGCGCCATGGCTGCCGAGCAGCAACCGCACTGGAACTACCAGGGCAAGGAGGGCCCCGCACACTGGTCCCAGCTGGCCCCAGGCTACGAAACCTGCGCGATTGGCCATGCCCAATCGCCGATCGACATCCGCGATGCCACGCGAGCCTCCCTGCCGCGCATCATGTTCGACTACCAGGCCAGCCCAGCGGAGGTAGTGAACAACGGCCACACCGTCCAGGTGAACCTGGCCAATGCCGGCGGCGTCGAGATCGACGGCGAGCCCTACCGCCTGGTGCAGTTCCATTTCCACACGCCAAGCGAGGAGCACATCGCCGGGCGGGCATTCCCGATGGTCGCGCACTTCGTCCACCAAGCCGCCGATGGCCGCCTGGCGGTGGTGGCAGTGCTGTTCAGGGAAGGCGAGCAGAATCAGGCTCTGAGTCAGGTGTTCGATGCCATGCCGACCAGGGCGGGCGAGAACGTCGAGCTGGCCGGCAGCTTCGCCCCGCAAACCCTACTGCCGCCGCAGCAGGGCTACTATGCCTTCGCCGGCTCGCTGACCACCCCGCCGTGCAGCGAGAACGTGCAATGGCGCGTACTGAAGCAGCCGGTCGAGCTGTCCCAGGCGCAACTGGCACAGTTCCGCCACCTGTACTCGATGAACGCGCGGCCGATCCAGCCACTCAATGGCCGAGAAGTGCTGGAGAGCGACCACTAAAGCCCCCTGCCTCTGATGCGCCGGCTGGATGGCCGGCGCGTTCCCCCCTTCCCTCAGCCCAGCTGCGGCATGCTGCGCGCCAGCAGTGCTTCGACATCGATGCCGCGCGGCAGGGTGCCGTAGACCCGGCCGCGGCCTTCCAGACGGCTGGCGATAAAGGCGCCGGACACCGTGGCGTTGCCGGCCTCCAGCAGCAGCTTGGCCTGCAGGCCGACGGCCACGTCCTCGGTGAGCTGGCGGGCGCGGTACTGGATATCGGCGGTATCCGCAAAATCGGCCTTCAAGCGCTGGATATGCGCCTTCAGACGGGCATCGCCGTGGCCATCGCCCAGTTCGGCGAACAACGCGTCGAGCACGCCCGGCTCCTTGGACAGTGCACGCAGCACGTCCAAACATTGCACGTTGCCCGAGCCTTCCCAGATCGAGTTGACCGGCGCTTCGCGGTACAGGCGCGGCAGGATGGTTTCCTCGACGTAGCCGGCGCCGCCCATGCACTCGCTGGCCTCGTAGATCATTTCCGGCGCGCGTTTGCAGATCCAGTACTTGCCCACGGCGGTGACCAGGCGGGCGAACTTGTCTTCCTGCTCGTCATGCAGGTGATCCAGCGCGCGGCCCATGCGCATGGACAACGCCAGCGCCGCCTCGCTCTCCAGCGCCAGGTCGGCCAGCACGTTCTGCATCAGCGGCTGGTCGGCCAGCAGCTTGCCGCCCACTTGACGGTGCGCGCAGTGGTGCGCGGCCTGGGTCAGCGCCTGGCGCATCAGGCTGCTGGAGCCGACCATGCAGTCGAAGCGGGTCATCGCCACCATCTCGATGATGGTCGGCACGCCGCGCCCCTCCTCGCCGAGCATCCAGGCGAAGGCGACGCGGTATTCCACCTCGCTGGAGGCGTTGGCCCAGTTGCCCAGCTTGTTCTTCAGGCGCTGGATGTAGAACTGGTTGCGCGTGCCATCCGGACGGTGGCGCGGCAGCAGGAAGCAGGACAGGCCCTTGTCGGTCTGCGCCAGGGTGAGGAAGGCGTCGCACATCGGCGCCGAGCAGAACCACTTGTGCCCGACCAGCTCGTAGGCCTGCCCCGGCCCGCCGATGCCGACCGGATAGGCGCGAGTGGTGTTGGCGCGCACGTCGGTGCCGCCCTGTTTCTCGGTCATGGCCATGCCGATGGTGACGCCGCTCTTCTGCTCCATCGGCAGGTTGCGCGGGTCGTACTGGCTGGAGAGGATCTTCGGCAACCACTGCTCGGCCACGTTCGGCTGCAGGCGGATGGCCGGCACGGCGGCGAAGGTCATGGTCAACGGGCAGCCGCTGGCGGCCTCGGCCTGGCTGTGCAGGTAGGTCAGCCCGGCGCGGGCGACATGGGCGCCGGCGCGCGGGTC
>NZ_AVOF01000180.1:0-6748 GCF_000465935.2 Pseudomonas sp. EGD-AK9 | reverse complement strand
AGGGGGCTGTCGGCCAGCTCGGTCAGTTGCGGCAGCGCCTGCTCCAGCGCCGCCACCCCGCACAGGCCGCAGCCGCTGGTGCCGGCCAGATTGCGCCGCTGCTGCTTGAGCGCCCAGAAGGCGCGGTTGGCGATCTGCACCTCGGCGTGGAAGGCCTCGCCCTGACGGCCGATCTGGATGTCGTAGATTTCCTCGACGCCCTCGACCAGCGCGCCGCTCAGGCTGAAGCCGACCACGAAATCCTCCAACGCGCTGGGCGAGACCATCATCACCGCATGGCTGATGCCGTTGTAGGCGATGGCCAGGGCGCATTCCTCGGCCAGCACCGCATGGCCGCTGCGCGCCGCCTGGTCCAGCTCGACATAGGCGTAGCCGTCCCGCGCCGGGTGGGCGGTGCGATCATCGGCGAGCGGATCGGCGGTACGGCGTGACATGGGATGCTGGCTCCTCGCGAGGATCGTAGGGTGGATCACGCTTTACCGATCCACCGTGGTGCCGCAATGGAGGATGAAAAGAGCGTCATCCACCCTACGCCGAACCGAGACTTTAGGTTATCCGACACTTGCGGTTGTCTGCTGCGCACAGCCTGGGCGGCCCCGCGACACCCTACAGGGCTCGCGCGACCTGCGGCTCGATCTGCCCGCGCAAATCGCGCAGCACCTGCAGCACGAACTCGCTCAAGCCCTCACCGCCGCTGGCGTCCAGGTGAGCGTAGAGCGCCGTGCGCATCTGCGGGTCCCACTGCCGCTTGAGGTGCTGGGCGTACTCCGTGCGCGCCTGGGCGGGATCGGGCTGGGAGGCGAAGAAGGCGCCGATCTGGTTGGCCATCTTGATCAGTTGCGTGGCGTTCATGCCCATCGAAAAGTCCCCCTGGGTAGGATGGGTCGGGCCGCGTAGGTCGAGCGCAGCGATAGCCAGGCAGCCGGGCAGGTACCCCGCACGCCGGTCATAGCTGCACCACCTTGATCTGCGGCAGCAGGTTGACCTGCTCGCGGGTGAAGGTATCGAACTCCTGCTGCCAGTCTGACGGCGCCTCGACCTTGCGCACCTGTACCGCGGTGACCTTGTACTCCGGGCAGTTGGTGGCCCAGTCGGAGTTGTCGGTGGTGATCACGTTGGCGCCGGATTCCGGGTGGTGGAAGGTGGTGTACACCACGCCCGGCTGCATGCGCTCGGTGACCCTGGCGCGCAGCACCGTCTCGCCGGCGCGGCTGTCGATGCCGACCCAGTCGCCGTCCTTGATGCCGCGGTCCTCGGCGTCCACCGGGTGCAGTTCGAGCACGTCCTCGGGGTGCCAGGCCGTGTTGGCGGTGCGTCGGGTCTGCGCGCCGACGTTGTACTGCGAGAGGATGCGCCCGGTGGTCAGCACCAGCGGCCGCTTGCGCGAGGTGCGCTCGTCGGTGGGGATGTACTCAGTGACCATGAAGCGCCCCTTGCCGCGCACGAAGGCGTCCTCGTGCATGATCGGCGTGCCTTGCGGCGCCTCGTCGTTGCACGGCCACTGGATGCTGCCCAGGCGCTCGAGCTTGGCATAGCTGACGCCGCTGAAGGTCGGCGTCAGCGCGGCGATCTCGTCCATGATCTCGGACGGATGGCGGTAGTGCATCGGGTAGCCGAGGGCGTTGGACAGCGCCACTGTCACTTCCCAGTCTTCCTTGCCGGCCAGCGCCGGCATCACCTTGCGCACCGGCGAGATGCGCCGCTCGGCGTTGGTGAAGGTACCGTTCTTCTCCAGGAAGGAGGCGCCGGGCAGGAACACATGGGCGTACTTGGCGGTTTCGTTGAGGAACAGGTCCTGCACCACCACGCACTCCATGGCCTTGAGCGCATCGGTGACGTGCTGGGTGTCGGGGTCGGACTGCGCCGGGTCCTCGCCCTGGATGTAAATGCCCTTGAAGGTGCCGGCATGGGCCGCGGCGAACATGTTGGGGATGCGCAGGCCCGGCTCGTCGAGCAGCTTGACGCCCCAGGCGGCCTCGAACTGCGGCCGCACCACCGGGTCGGAGACGTGGCGGTAGCCCGGCAGCTCGTGGGGGAAGGAACCCATGTCGCAGGAGCCCTGCACGTTGTTCTGTCCGCGCAGCGGGTTCACGCCCACCCCAGGCCGGCCGATATTGCCGGTGGCCATGGCCAGGTTGGCGATCGCCATCACGGTGGACGAGCCCTGGCTGTGCTCGGTGACGCCCAGACCGTAGTAGATCGCCGCGTTGCCGCCAGTGGCATACAGGCGGGCGGCCGCGCGCACCGAGGCGGCCGGCACGCCGGTCAGGGCTTCCATGGCCTCGGGGCTGTTGCGCGGTTCGCTGACGAAGGCGCGCCACTGTGCGAAGGCTTCGGCCTCGCAGCGCTCGGCGACGAAGGCCTCGTTGATCAGGCCCTCGGTGGCGATCACGTGGCCCAGGC
The DNA here is from genome assembly GCF_000465935.2 of Pseudomonas sp. EGD-AK9. NCBI lineage: Bacteria > Pseudomonadati > Pseudomonadota > Gammaproteobacteria > Pseudomonadales > Pseudomonadaceae > Pseudomonas > Pseudomonas sp. EGD-AK9. Next base: position 4,345 of record NZ_AVOF01000180.1, on the reverse strand, counting down.
TATTGAGCAGAGCGACGTTGCTGCCCGGACGCAGCTGCAGGTGATGCTCGGCGCGGATGTGCGGGCTGCGCACCAGGTCGATGCCGCGCGGGTCGGCGACGATCAGCTTGGCGCCCTCACGCAGGCGGCGCTTGAGCTGCGAGCCGAACACCGGGTGGCCGTCGGTGGGGTTGGCGCCGATCACCAGCACCACGTCGGCGGCCAGCACCGAGTCGAAATCCTGGGTACCGGCCGATTCGCCGAGGGTGACCTTGAGGCCGTAGCCGGTCGGCGAATGACAGACGCGGGCGCAGGTGTCGACGTTGTTGTTGCCGAAGGCGGCGCGCACCAGCTTCTGCACCAGGTAGGTTTCCTCGTTGGTGCAGCGCGAGGAGGTCAACCCGCCGACCGCGTGGCTGCCGTACTGCGCCTGGATCTCCTTGAAGCGCCGGGCGGCGTGGCCGATGGCCTCGTCCCAGCTCACCGGGCGCCAGGGCTCATGGATGCTGTCGCGGATCATCGGCGTCTTGATGCGGTCCGGGTGGGTCGCGTACCCCCAGGCGAAGCGGCCCTTGACGCAGGCGTGGCCGTGGTTGGCGTGACCGTTCTTGTTCGGCACCATGCGCACTACTGTATTTCCCTTGACCTCGGCGTTGAACGAGCAGCCGACGCCACAGTAGGCGCAGGTGGTGGTCACGCTGCGCTCGGCCTGGCCCAGCTCGATCACCGATTTTTCCATCAGCGTGGCGGTCGGGCAGGCGTTGACGCAGGCGCCGCAGGACACGCACTCGGAGTCGAGGAAGTCCTCGTCCTGGCCGGCAGCCACGCGCGAATCGAAGCCACGGCCGTCGATGGTCAGGGCGAAGGTGCCCTGCACTTCCTCGCAGGCGCGCACGCAGCGGTTGCAGACGATGCACTTGGCCGGGTCGTAGCTGAAATAGGGGTTGGACTCGTCCTTGGCCTCGGCCAGGTGGGTCTTCACCGGGTCGTAACGCACCTCGCGCAGGCCGACCACGCCGGCCATGTCCTGCAGCTCACAGTTGCCGTTGGCCGAGCAGGTCAGGCAGTCCAGCGGGTGGTCGGAGATGTACAGCTCCATGGTGCCGCGACGCAGTTCGGCCAGTTTCGGGCTCTGCGTGCGCACCACCATGCCCGCCTCCACCGGGGTGGTGCAGGACGCCGGGAAGCCGCGGCGGCCTTCGATTTCCACCATGCACAGGCGGCACGAGCCGAAGGGCTCCAGGCTGTCGCTGGCGCACAGCTTGGGCACGGCGATGCCGGCCTCCTGGGCCGCGCGCATCAGCGAGGTGCCGGCCGGCACGGTGATGGCGTTGCCGTCGATTTCCAGGGTTACCGGGGCGCCGCTGCGAGCAGGGGTGCCATAGTCGAGTTCACGATACAGGGCCATGGGGACGCCTCCGGATCAGCGGGCTTCGGCGGCGTCTTGCGCCATGCCGAAGTCCTCGGGAAAGTGGTTGAGGGCGCTCATCACCGGATAGGGGGTCATGCCGCCGAGGGCACAGAGCGAGGCGCCGAGCATGGTGTCGCAGAGGCTCTTGAGCAGCTCGATGCGCCCCGGCTGCGGGCCTTCGGAGCGGGCGACTATGATCTGCGCCAGCAGCTCCTCGCCACGGGTCGAGCCGATCCGGCAGGGTGTGCACTTGCCGCAGGACTCCACCGCGCAGAACTCCATGGCGTAACGGGCCATGTCGGCCATGTCCACCGTGTCGTCGAACACCACGATGCCGCCGTGGCCGAGCACCGCGCCGAGGGCGGCGAAGGCCTCGTAGTCCAGCGGCGTGTCGAACTGCGACTCGGGCAGGTAGGCGCCGAGCGGGCCGCCGACCTGCACAGCGCGGATCGGCCGGCCGCTGGCCGAACCGCCGCCGTACTCGTAGAGCAGCTCGCGCAGGGTGATGCCGAAGGCCTTCTCGATCAGGCCGCCGCGGGCGATGTTGCCGGTCAGCTGGATCGGCAAGGTGCCGAGCGAGCGGCCCATGCCGTAGTCCTTGTAGTAGGCGCTGCCCTTGTCGAGGATGATCGGCACCGAAGCCAGCGAGATCACGTTGTTGATCACCGTCGGCTGGCCGAACAGGCCCTCGATGGCTGGCAGCGGCGGCTTCGGCCGCACGGTGCCGCGCTTGCCCTCGATGCTTTCCAGCAGCGCGGTTTCCTCGCCGCAGATATAGGCCCCGGCGCCGCGGCGCAGCTCCAGATGGAAGGCCTTGCCGCTGCCGAGCAGGTCGTCGCCCAGGTAGCCGGCGGCCGTGGCGCGGGCGATGGCCTCGAGCAGCACTGCCTCGGCGTGCGGGTATTCCGAGCGCAGGTAGATATAGCCCTTGGTCGCGCCGACGGCCAGGCCGGCGATGCACATGCCTTCGATCAGCACGTAGGGGTCGTCTTCCATCACCATGCGGTCGGAAAAGGTGCCCGAGTCGCCTTCGTCGGCGTTGCAGACGATGTACTTCTGCTCGGCCTGGCAGCCAAGCACGGTGCGCCACTTGATGCCGGTGGGGAAGGCCGCGCCGCCACGGCCGCGCAGGCCGGACTCGGTGACCTCGGCGACTATCGCCTCGGGCGTCATGCCGAGGGCGCGCTTGAGGCCGCGGTAGCCGTCGTGGGCGAGGTAATCCTCCAGCGACAGCGGGTCGGTGATGCCGACGCGGGCGAAGGTCAGGCGCTCCTGGCGCTTGAGGTAGTCGATCTCCTCGGTCAGGCCCTGGCCCAGCGCATGCGCCTTGCCTTCGAGGAAACCGGCATCGAACAGCCCGGCGACGTCGCGCGCCTTGACCGGCCCATAGGCGACGCGGCCGGCCGGCGTAGCGACCTCGACCAGCGGTTCGAGCCAGAACAGCCCGCGCGAGCCGTTGCGCACCAGTTGTACCTCGATACCGCGCGCCGCAGCCTCGGCGACTATGGCCTGGGCCACCTTGTCGGCGCCCAGGCTGAGCGCGGTGGCGTCGCGCGGGACGAAGACCTTGATCGACTCGCTCATGCGCGTGCCTCCTGTTCGGCCAGCAGCGCCAGCAGTTCATCGGCATCGACACGGCCGTGCAGCTCGCCGTTGAGCATGGCGTTCGGCGCACAGGCGCAGTTGCCCAGGCAGTACACCGGCTCGAAGCTCAGGCTGCCATCCGCGCGGGTCTCGCCCAGCGGCAGGCCGAGTTTCTCCTCAAGCTCGGCGGTCAGCGCCTTGACCCCCATCGACTGGCAGGCCTCGGCCTGGCACAGCTTGAGCACCTGACGACCGGGCGGCGTGGCGCGAAAATCGTGGTAGAAGCTGACCACCCCGTGCACCTCGGCGCGCGACAGGCAGAGGTCCTCGGCGATCAGCGGCAGCAGCTCGGGCGGTACGGCGCCGAGGCGGTCCTGGATGTCGTGGAGGATCGGCAGCAGGGCGCCGGGCTGGCCGCGGTGGGCGGCCAGCACCTCGCGGGCGACGGCCTGGCACTGCTCGGGGGCGAAGCGCTGGGGAAGAACAGCCATATTCGATGCTCCAGCCGGCGGAGGTCGCCGGTACTGTCGGGGGAGATAATCCGCGCCAGTCACGGCTGCTGGTCGGCTTATCCCAAGCGAAGCCATTGGGCTCGCCATATATGAAGTAAAGTTCTTATACTCGGACGCAAAGCGCCCATGCACGGCAAACTAACATGGGAAATTGGCCACACAAATATGAAGCCATGAACATATGATCCGTATCGATATCCAGCCGCGCTGGCGTTTCCACCAGCGCGACGGCAGCAGCCTCGACCCGCAGGGGCTGGAACTGCTGCAGGCGGTACACGACACCGGCAAGCTCACCGAGGCCGCCGCCCGCGTCGGCTATTCCTACCGCCATGCCTGGAACCTCTTGGGCAAGTGGCAGGCGTTCTTCGGCAGCCCGCTGATCGAGCTGGAGCGCGGCAAGGGCGCGCGCCTGGCGCCGCTGGGCGAGAAGCTGCTGTGGGCCGACCAACGCATCCGCGCGCGGCTGTCGCCGCAGCTTGACAACCTGGCCGGCGAGCTGGAGCTGGAGCTGAACCGGGTGCTGCAGGCCAGCAACCCCGGCCTGCGCATCCACGCCAGCCACGGTTTCGCCGTGGCAGCGCTGCGCGAGTGGCTGGAGCGCGACCCCAGCTGGCAGTGGGAGGTACAGTTTCGCAGCGGCAGCGAGGCGATCATCGCCCTGCATCGCCACGACTGCGAGGTGGCCGGCCTGCACGTGCCGGCCGGGCCGCTCGGCGCACTGAGCATGGCCCGCATCCAGCCCTGGCTGCGCCCCGACCAGCGGGTAATCACCTTCGTCGTGCGCACCCAGGGGCTGATGCTCGCCCCCGGCAAACCCGCACGGCGTGCGCGGCCTGGCGGACCTGGCGCGCGGCGAGCT
>NZ_AVOF01000179.1:0-6753 GCF_000465935.2 Pseudomonas sp. EGD-AK9 | reverse complement strand
AGCGCCAGCAGCAGCGCCAGGCGCCGCAGCAGGCGGCCGCGCAGGCTGGCGCCGCGGCTCATGCCTCGATCGCCTCCAGCAGGTAGCCGAGGCCGCGGAAGGTGACGATGCGCACCGCACGCCCTTCGAGCTTCTTGCGCAGGCGGTGGACATAGATCTCGATGGCGTCGGCGCTGGCCTCCTCGTCCAGGCCGAACACCTGGGCGGCCAGCTGCTCCTTGCTCATCACACGTCCGGGGCGGGCGATCATCGCCTCCAGCACTGCCTGCTCGCGAGCGGTCAGGCTCAGCGCCTCGCCGTCCAGGCTGAAGCGCCGCGCGCCGAGGTCGTAGACCAGCGTGCCGCAGCGCTGCAGCTGTTCGCCGCCGAGCACGCTGCGGCGCAGCAGGGCCTTGACCCGTGCCTCCAGCTCGGACAGCTCGAAGGGCTTGGCCAGGTAGTCGTCGGCGCCCAGGTTGAGGCCGTGCACCCGGTCCTTGACCTCGCCGCGAGCGGTGAGCATCAGCACCGGCAGGGTCTGGCCGCGGTCGCGCAGGCGCGCCAGCACGGCGAAGCCGTCGAGCCGGGGCAGGCCGATATCGAGAATCGCCAGGGCGTAGTCCTCGCTGGACAAGGCCAGGTCGGCGGCCACCCCGTCGTGCAGCACGTCCACCGTCCAGCCGGCGCCCTTGAGCGCCTGGACCACGCTTTCCGCCAACTGCGGATGGTCTTCGACCAGCAGAATCCGCACCGCCACCTCCGCCTGCAGCATCGTTCGAGGCGCGCAGTGTAGCGCCGTTGCGGCTGCTGTGAATTGCCGAGATGCCAGCAGGAGGTCCGCCTGCAGACCGTCGCAGGCGACGTCAAAAAACGCTCCAGGCGTTTCTGGGTTCTTCCCGTAGTTTGGGGAAAGCGCTGGTTGACACCGGACTGGCAAGTTGGTGTGCGTATCGCTGACTGACTTAGCACTATCCATCACCGCGTCTGCTGAACGTCTGGGTTGCGCCCCTTACGGGCGCCACACCTTTCTTGCTTGCCCAAGAAAGGTGTGCCAAAGAAGGGCACCCGGCATCCGGGTTTCGCTGCGCGAAACTTCCCTCGTTCCGGTGCCGCTCCGGGGGCCGGCTTACAAGGGCCGTCCCTGGCCCTTTAAGCCTCTCGCCGCATACATGCGGCTCGTCCCCCTACGCAACACCTCCACTCGGCCTCCTGACGGGACCGGGTCGCGAGCTTGCGAAATCTCCGAAAGATCAAACTCGGCGGTGTTTAGAGTTTGGCTTTTGCTCTTCAGCTGCGATGGCACAGACGACGCTCAAGTCCCCTTCAGGAGGCCGAGTGGAATCGTCGTGGAAGGGGTTGAGCGGCATGGATGCCGCGAGAGCCGCGATGGGCCAGGGATGGCCCTTCGCGGCGTGCCCCTGGACCGGTGATGGAGGGAGGGAACCCCGGCGTAGCCGGGGCCGGATGGTGGGGTGCCCTTCTCTTTGGTTACTTTCTCTTGGGCAAGCAAGAGCTACGTAGCGAAGCGGAGTAACAGCCGCGGGCTGGCCCGCAGGGTGAGCGCAGCGAATCAAGTGACTCGCCCGTGAGGGGCGAAACCAGAACGCAAGTTCGACACGTTAATGAACCTATTCCAGAAGTAGAGAGCGCCGCGATCAGAAAGCACCAACTTGCCAGTCCGGTGTTAAGCACACCCTCCCCGCAGAAATGCAAAGAACCTTTCTGTGGCCAGCCATCCAAGCGGGCCAAGTCAAAAAACGCTCCAGGCGTTTTTTTCAGTGCTGAAAGCCTGGCGAAAGCTTGCCTCTCTAGCATCGCCTCACGGTGGCTCGATCCACCTGCTCGAGCGACCCCGCAGTGGTGCGAGGTCGCGACAAAAACAAGAATGGAGACCACAAGATGCACGCAGCCTCACGTCAGGCCCTGCCACCTGTCCGCCTGCTCTGCCTGGCCATCGCCGCTGCCGGCGCCGCCCCCCTCGCCAACGCTGCCTTTATCGACGACAGCACGGCCAGTCTGACCGCCACCAACATCTACCTCAACCGCGATTTCCGTGAAGGCACCGGGCAGAACAAGCGCGAAGAATGGGGCCAGGGTTTCTGGCTCGACGTGCAGTCCGGCTACACCGACGGCAGCGTCGGCTTCGGCGTCGACGCCATGGGCCTGCTCGGCGTCAAGCTCGACTCCGGCGGCGGCCGCACCGGCACCGACCTGCTGCCGGTGCAGGACGACGGCGGCACCCCGGACGAGTTCAGCCGCCTGAGCCTGACCGCCAAGGTCAAGGTCTCCGCCACCGAGCTGCGCTACGGCTCGCATGTACCCGAGCTGCCGGTGGTCAAGGCCAGCGACAGCCGCCTGCTGCCGCAGGTGTTCGAGGGTGGTCTGCTGACCTCCTCCGAGCTGGACGGCCTGACCTTCACCGGTGGCCGCCTGGACAAGGTGATCGACCGCGCCTCGACCAACTCCGAAGACCTGCTGCTCAACAGCAAGAACCGCCGCTTCGCCGCCGGCATCGCTGCCGATCACCTGGATCTGCTCGGCTTCGACTACGACTTCGGCCAGGGTTTCAGCGGCCGCTACTTCTACGCCGAGCTGGACGACATCTACCGCCAGCACTTCGTCGGCCTGCTGAGCAAGCACCCGCTCGGCGCCGGCACCCTGAGCAGCGACGTACGCCTGATGCTCAGCGACGACACCGGCGCGGCCAACGCCGGCAAGGTCGACAACCGCGCCTTCAACGCCATGCTCAGCTACGGCATCGGCAGCCACAAGTTCGGCCTGGGTTTCCAGGACATGAGCGGCGACACCGGCTATGCCTATATCGACGGCAGCGACCCCTACCTGGTCAACTTCGTGCAGATCAACGACTTCGCCAACGCCGACGAGCGCTCCTGGCAGGCCCGTTACGACTTCAGCTTCACCAACCTCGGCCTGCCCGGGCTGAGTTTCATGACCCGCTATATCAAAGGCAGCGACGCGCAGATCGCCGGCTCGGACGACACCGGCGGCGAATGGGAACGCGACATCGAGTTCAAGTACGTGGTACAGAGCGGCCCGCTCAAGGACCTCTACCTGCGCCTGCGCAACGCCAGCTTCCGCTCCGATTTCGCCCGCGATGCGGACGAGAACCGTGTCATCGTCGGCTACACCCTGCCGATCTGGTAACCCAAAATAAGATTCGCGAGGAGAACCCATCATGAAATCTGCCCTGACCCGTGCCGCCCTGACGGTTTCCTGCCTGGCCTTCGCCGGCCAGCTGCTGGCCGCCGAGCCCAAGCGCCCCGAATGCATCGCCCCGGCCAAGCCCGGCGGCGGTTTCGACCTGACCTGCAAGCTGGCCCAGAGCGGCCTGAAAGACAGCGGCCTGCTCAAGGCGCCGATGCGCGTCACCTACATGCCCGGCGGCGTCGGCGCGGTGGCCTACAACGCCGTGGTCGCCCAGCGCGCCAAGGACCCGGGCACCATCACCGCCTTCTCCTCGGGCTCCCTGCTCAACCTGGCCCAGGGCAAGTTCGGCCGCTACGACGAGAACGCCGTGCGCTGGCTGGCCGCCATCGGCACCGACTACGGCGCCATCACCGTGCGCGCCGACTCGCCCTGGCAGAACCTCGGCGACCTGGTCGCGGCGCTGAAGAAAGATCCGACCAGCGTGGTGTTCGGCGCCGGTGCCACCATCGGCGGCCAGGACTGGATGCAGACCGCGCTGATCGCCCGCGCCGCCGGCATCGATCCGCAGACCCTGCGCTACGTGGCCTTCGAGGGCGGCGGCGAAACCCTCACCGCCATGCTCGGCGGCCACGTCCAGGTCACCTCCAGCGGCCTCGGCGAAGTCACCCCGCAGCTGGCCGCCGGCAAGGTGCGCATCCTCGCCGTGCTGTCCGACGAGCGTCTGCCGGGCAAGCTGGGCGACATCCCCACCGCCAAGGAGCAGGGCTTCGACATCAGCTGGCCGGTGATCCGCGGCTTCTACATGGGCCCGCAGGTCAGCGACGAGCAGTTCGCCTGGTGGCAGGGCCAGTTCGAGCAGATGCTCGCCCGCGACGACTTCGCCACCCTGCGCGAGCAGCGCGACCTGTTCCCGCTGGCGCTGACCGGCGACGAGCTCAACGCCTTCGTACTCAAGCAGGTGCAGGAGTACAAGGCGCTGGCCGGCGAGTTCGGCCTGGTTCAGTAATCCGCCTGCACAACCCGCCCCCGGCCCGTCCGCTCCCCGGGCCGGGGCGCTCCCGAGGTAACCCACCATGTACGTTCGTCTGTTCTCCGCGATCTGGCTGCTGCTGTGCGCCTGGCTCGCCGTCCTCGCCTGGGGTTTCCAGGCCCCCTTCGCCTACGACCCGGTCGGCCCGCGCGCCTACCCGCTGCTGCTGCTGGCCCTGATGGGCGTCGGCAGCCTGTGGCTGGTGTACAAGCCGGGCATGCTCGAGCAACGCCTGAACCTTTCCGCCGCGGCGCGCAGCGCCCTGTGCGTGCTGGTGCTGCTGGCCTATGCGCTGACCTTCGAGTCGCTCGGCTTCGTGCTCAGCACCGCCCTGGCCACCTTCGCCCTCGGCCTGCTGTTCACCGGCCGCCCCCTGCCCTGCGCCGTCAGCGCGGTGCTGATGGGCGTGCTGCTGTACGTGTTGTTCGATCTGCTGCTGGACGTGCCCCTGCCGCTCGGCCTGCTTGAAGCCTTCGTGGAGAGCTGAAATGGAAACCCTTAACTTCCTCATGCAGGGCTTCGACGTCGCCACCCGCCCGACCAACCTGCTGGTGGCGCTGTTCGGTGCCTTCGTCGGCACCGTGGTCGGCCTGCTGCCCGGTCTCGGCCCGATCAACGGCGTGGCGTTGCTGCTGCCGCTGGCCTTCGCCCTCGGCCTGCCGCCGGAAACCGCGCTGATCCTGCTCGCCGCCGTGTACCTGGGCTGCGAGTACGGCGGACGCATCTCCGCCATCCTGCTCAACGTGCCGGGCGACGCCGCGGCGATCATGACCACCCTCGACGGCTACCCGCTGGCGCGTCAGGGCAAGGCCGGCATCGCCCTGTCGCTGTCCGCGGTCAGCTCCTTCATCGGCAGCATCATCGCCACCTGCGGCGTGGTGCTGTTCGCCCCGCTGCTGGCGAAATGGGCGGTGGCCTTCGGCCCGGCCGAGTACTTCGTGCTGATGATCTTCGCCATCGCCTGCCTCGGCGGCATGGTCGGCGACAAGCCGGTCAAGACCCTGATGGCGGCGCTGATCGGCCTGGCCCTGGCCACGGTCGGGGTGGACTCGACCACCGGCGTGTACCGCTTCACCTTCGACAGCGTCAGCCTGTCCGACGGCATCCAGTTCGTCATCGTGGTGATCGGCTTCTTCAGCGTCAGCGAGATCCTGCTGATGCTGGAGAAGACCCATGGCGGGCAGAAGGCGGTCAAGGCCAGCGGGCGCCTGCTGTTCAACTTCAAGGAGTTCTGCCTGAGCTTCTGGACCATGATCCGCAGCGCCCTGGCCGGCTTCGTCATCGGCACCTTGCCCGGCGCCGGGGCGACCATCGCCAGCGCCATGACCTACATGACCGAGAAGCGCCTGGCCGGCAGCAAGGGCCGTTTCGGCGACGGCGACCTGCGCGGCCTGGCCGCCCCGGAAGCGGCCAACAACGCCTCGGCCTGCGGCTCCCTGATCCCCATGCTGACCCTCGGCGTGCCGGGCTCGGGCACCACCGCGGTGATGATCGGCGCGCTGACCCTGTACAACATCACCCCCGGCCCGCTGCTGTTCGAGCAGCAGCCGGACGTGGTCTGGGGCCTGATCGCCTCGCTGTTCATCGGCAACGTCATCCTGCTGGTGATGAACATCCCGATGGTCGGCCTGTTCTCGCGCATGCTCAGCGTGCCGAACTGGGTGCTGGTGCCGGCGATCACCGTGGTCAGCATGGTCGGCGTCTACGCGGTGCACAGCACCACCTTCGACCTGGTGCTGATGATCGTGCTCGGCGTGTTCGGCTACATCCTGCGCAAGCTGGACTTCCCGCTGTCGGCGCTGATCCTCGGCTTCGTCCTCGGCGAGCTGATGGAAGACAACCTGCGCCGCGCGCTGTCGATCTCCGCCGGCGACCTGGGCATCCTCTGGGGCAGCCCGATCACCCTGGTGCTCTGGGCGCTGGTGGTGCTGATGCTGGCCCTGCCGGGCATCCGCTGGCTGCGCCGGCGCAAGCAGGTCAAGGCGCAAGCCGATGCGGCTACCGCCTGATCTGTGGGTGACGCCGCTGGCCGGTGCGGCCGGCGGCTACCTGGCCAGCCTCGCCGGCTGGCCTTTGCCGTGGATGGTCGGATCCTTGCTGGCGGTGATCGCCCTGCGCTGCATCAGCAACCGCGCCTTCAGCGAACTGCCCGGCGGGCGCAAGGCCGGCCAGTGGCTGGTGGCCAGCGGCATCGGCCTGCACTTCACCAGCGAGGTGCTGGCGCAGGTCGTCAGCCACCTGCCGATCATAGTCGGCGGCGCCTGCGTCACCCTGCTGCTGAGCCTGATCGGCATCGCCATCCTGCGCCGCGGCGGCGTCGACCGCGCCACTGCGTTCTTCGCCAGCATGCCCGGCGGCGCCAGCGAGATGGTCAACCTGGCCCTGCGTCACGATGCCCAGCCGGCGCGCGTGGCCGCCGCCCACAGCCTGCGCCTGCTGCTGGTGGTACTGCTGATTCCAGCGCTGTTCACCTGGAGCCTGCCGGCCGTCGACGCCCCGCCGGCGGCCAGCAGGACGAGCAGCCAGGCCCAGTCCACCTGTGCCGCCGGCGGGGCGTCGACGCGGCTGAAACAGCC
>NZ_AVOF01000178.1:0-6852 GCF_000465935.2 Pseudomonas sp. EGD-AK9 | reverse complement strand
TCCGAGCTGCTGCTCGGCGGCCAGCGCGCGGTGCCGACGCGCCTGCTGGAGGCGGGTTTCAGTTTTCGCTTCACCCATCTGGACGTGGCCCTGGCCGATCTGCTGGGCCATCACTGACTAGGATTTCGCATGACCGATCACGCATTGTTGCTGGTTAACCTGGGTTCGCCCGCGTCCACCGAAGTAGCCGATGTCCGCCGTTACCTCAATCAGTTCCTGATGGACCCCTATGTCATCGACCTGCCCTGGCCGCTGCGCCGCCTGCTGGTGTCGCTGATCCTGATCAAGCGCCCGGCAGCCTCGGCGCATGCCTATGCCTCGATCTGGTGGGACGAGGGCTCGCCGCTGATCGTGCTCAGCCGCCGCCTGCAGCAGGCGATGCAGGCGCACTGGACGCGCGGCCCGGTGGAACTGGCGATGCGCTATGGCGAGCCGTCCATCGAAACCAGCCTGCAGCGCCTGGCCGACCAGGGCGTCCGCGAGGTGACCCTGGCGCCGCTCTACCCGCAGTTCGCCGACAGCACCACCACCACGGTGATCGAAGAGACCAAGCGGGTACTGCGCGAGCGCGGGCTGAAGCTGCGCCTGTCGATCCTGCCGCCGTTCTTCGAGCAAGCCGAATACCTCGACGCCCTGGCGGCCAGCGCCAAGCCCTACCTGGAGCAGCCGTTCGATCACCTGCTGCTGAGCTTCCACGGCCTGCCCGAGCGCCATCTGCACAAGCTCGATCCCAGCGGCCATTGCCTGAAGGGCGCCGACTGCTGCCGCACGGCTTCGGCCGAGGTGCTCGCCGGCTGCTATCGCGCGCAGTGCCTGCGCAGCGCCGAGCTGTTCGCCGCGCGCCTGGGCCTGCAGCCGCAGCAGTGGTCGGTGAGCTTCCAGTCGCGCCTGGGCCGGGCCAAGTGGATCGAGCCCTACACCGAGACGCGCCTCGACGAGCTGGCCGCGCAGGGGGTGAAGAAGCTGCTGGTGATGTGCCCGGCCTTCGTCGCCGACTGCATCGAGACCCTGGAGGAAATCGGCGACCGCGGCCGCGAGCAGTTCGTCGCGGCCGGCGGCGAGAGCCTGCAGCTGGTGCCCTGCCTCAACGACCACCCGGACTGGGCGGCGGCGCTGAAGACCCTGTGCGAGCGTGCGCCGCTGGCCATCTGAAACGGCCGCCGCGCCATTCGCCCCGGCGGGTATGAAGCATTCGCCCGCCTGATAACACCTTCGAGCGATACTCAGCGCCGTTTATATCGCCCTAAGCTGACGCACTTTCAACCGCCGCGCGCCGCGTTCAGCGGTGCCGAGGAGAGCGTCCGTGCATAACAACAATAACGGCTATCCCTCCAGTGCCCGTGCCTGGGTCACTGTCGCCATCCTGATGGTGGCCTACGTGCTGTCCTTCGTCGACCGGCAGATTCTCAACCTGCTGGTCGAACCGATCCGCCGCGACCTGCTGATCAACGACACGCAGATGAGCCTGCTGATGGGCCTGTCCTTCGCCCTGTTCTATACCATCTGCGGCATTCCCCTCGGGCGCGTCGCCGACACCCGCAGCCGGCGCGGGCTGATCGCCGTGGGCGTGCTGTTCTGGAGCGCCGCCACCGCCGCCTGCGGCATGGCCAAGCTGTACTGGCAGTTCCTGCTGTGCCGCATCGGTGTCGGTGTGGGCGAGGCGGCGCTGTCGCCGGCGGCCTATTCGCTGATCGCCGACAGCTTTCCCGCCGAGCGCCGCGCCACCGCCATCAGCGTCTACTCCATGGGCGTCTACCTCGGCTCGGGGCTGGCCTTCCTGGTCGGCGGGCTGGTCATCCAGTTCGCCTCGGCGCAGGGCAATGTGCTACTGCCGGTGCTGGGCGAGGTGCGCCCCTGGCAGTTGATCTTCCTGATCCTCGGCGGCGCCGGGGTGCTGTTCACCCTGCTCATGCTGGCGGTCAAGGAGCCGGCCCGGCGTGGCGCCGGCGCCGGCGTGGCGGTGCCGCTGGCGGATGTCGGCCGCTATATCCGTGCCAACCGTCGCACCGTGCTGCTGCACAACTTCGGCTTCGCCGGCCTGGCCTTCGCCGGCTACGGCAGCGCGGCCTGGGTGCCGACCTTCTATATCCGCACCTACGGCTGGGACGCCGGTCAGGTCGGCATCGTCTACGGCTGCATAGTCGCGGTGTTCGGCTGCCTGGGCATCGTCTTCGGCGGGCGCCTGGCCGACTGGATGGCCAAGCGCGGGCGCAGCGACGCCAACATGCGCGTCGGCCTGTACGCCGCGCTCGGCGCGCTGCCGCTGGTGCTGCTGTTCCCGCTGATGGACACCGCCTTCTGGGCCAGCGTGCTGCTGGCGCCGACGGTGTTCTGCCTGAGCATGCCGTTCGGCGTGGCGCCGGCGGCGATCCAGGAGATCATGCCCAACTCGATGCGCGGCCAGGCCTCGGCCATCTACCTGTTCGTCATCACCCTGATCGGCCTGGGAATAGGCCCGACCGCGGTGGCGCTGGTGACCGACTTCGTCTTCGCCGACGACAACGCGCTGCGCTACTCGCTGCTGATCGTCACCACCCTGGCGGTGCTGATGTCCATCGTGCTGCTGGGCAAGAGCCTCAAGCCCTACCGCGAGAGCGTGGTGCGCCTGGAACAATGGGCGGCCAGCCCGGCCTGAGCCCCGTAAGGGGCGCCGCGCGCACCAATAATGAAAAAGCCGCGATAGTCGCGGCTTTTTCACAGAGCGAGCGGGTTTAACGACGATAGCGATGATGGTGCTTGTGGCCGCGCCAGTGCTTGTGCGGGTGGTGATAGTGGCGCGATTTGTAGTGATACGGCCGGGGTTCGTAGTAGCGCGGGCCCACCACCACGGTATAGGGGCGGTAGTAGACCGGCGGCTCGTAGTACACCGGCGGTGGCGGGTAGTACACCACGTGCGGTGGTGGGGCGTAGTAGATCCGGCTGTTGGCGCCGATCACGCCACCGACCACGGCGCCGACTACCGCTCCGGCGATGGCCGCATCGCGGCGGTCCGAGGCTTGGGCGGGCTCCGGACCGGCCAGCGCCAGGCTGGCGAGCAGCCCGGTGACGAGGGAAATACGCGTATGCATGAGCGTGCCTCCTGTAGGGCCGGAGCGTTCCGGTTAATCCCTTCGACCGTGCATCGCGCCGATTATTTCGCCGGTGACTGTAAAAGCTGAGTAAAGCCGGCGCGGGGCGCCGGGTGCAACCGCTGGTGCCGCTCTGGCTCGGGCTATTGTGCCCAGCGCTGCTCGATGCGCTCCAGCGTGCCGGCCTTGCGCAGCCGTACCAGCGCCTCGGAGAACTGTCGGGCGCGCTGGATATCGCCCTTGGCGAAGGCGACGAAGCGCGGCATCTGCACCAGCGGGCGGGGCAGGATGCGCACCTGCTGCTGGGCGCGCTGTTCGCGGACGAAGTACTGCAGTTGCACGCGGTCGCCGACGATGATGTCGATGCGCCCGGCCAGCAGCATCGACACCAGCTGGCGCGGGTTCTGCGCGCTGCTGTCGCGGGCCAGGTCGGCGCGGTCGAAGTGCTCCTCGTAGGCATAGCCGCGCACCTGGCCGATCACGTAGGGGGCGAAGTCGTCCAGCGTGCGCCAGTCGGCGATCGCGGTCTTGGCGGTGGTCATGAACACCGTGGCGCCGCTGCGCAGCGGGCCGACCAGTTCGTACTGCTCCTGGCGCTGCGGCGTGCCGGCGAACTGGAAGGCCATCTGCGCCTCGCCGCGCTCGAGCATGCGCTTGACCCGCTCCCAGGGGTAGAGGCGGATCTGGTGCGCGACCCTGGCCTCGCGCAGCACCGCCTCGACCAGCTCGACGTCGAGCCCGCGCGGCGTGTCGTCCTCGGCGGTGACGAAGCTGTAGGGGGCGAACTGCTCGTCGCCGACCACCCGCCAGGGCTCCGCGGCCAGGGGATTGGCCAGGGCCAGCAGGACGAGCAGCAGAAGGCGCATGGCGGGTTTCCTCGGGGCGGGCTTGTGTTCAGGCTAGCCAATTTTCCCCGAGGGCGTGCGGCAGATCAGACCTTGCGCACGAACTCCGACTTGAGCTTCATCGCGCCGATGCCGTCGATCTTGCAGTCGATGTCGTGGTCGCCGTCGACCAGGCGGATGTTCTTCACCTTGGTGCCGACCTTGACCACCAGCGACGAGCCCTTGACCTTGAGGTCCTTGATCACGGTGACGCTGTCGCCGTCCTGCAGCAGGTTGCCCACCGAATCCTTGATCGCCCGCGTCGCCTCGTCGCCCCCGGCGTCGTCGCCGGCCCGCCATTCATGGGCGCATTCGGGGCAGATCAGCTGCTCGCCGTCTGCGTAGGTGTATGCGGAGTTGCACTGGGGGCAAGGTGGCAGGCTGCTCAAGGGGTGTCCTCGACTGTGGGTTGAGAGACCCTGAATTGTATAGGGTTTTGCCCGTGGGCGCCGCTCTAGGACGCCGCTCGGCTCGCCGGTGATGTCAAAAATATTGGACTTTTTGGGCGGGCAGGTTTCACCGCTTTTTGCTTGAATCATGCCGGCTTAAGCCATTTAAGCGGAATCTGCGAGTGCATTTTGTTCGACAATGCCGCGCTTATTTGTTTGACATATTTTACGGCTCGGGCAGACTGGCGATAGATTCCGCTGCCGAACCGGGTGGCGGGCGCCTTGTGGCGCCCCTTTGCGCAGAGTCGCCAAGGCCCGGTTTCGCGCCGCCGTCGGAAGGCGGCACCCCGGCTCAGGACGAGCCCGGGTGCACGGAGTTAGCCAAACAGGCCGCAGTCGGCGACAGCCACCGGCCTGCACAGCAACGACAGGCCCGGCCTGTCCCAAGGTGACGTATGTCCGACAAGAAAATCCGCAGTACCCCGCGCAAACCCGTCGTTTTGATGTCCATGGGCGCTCAGGAGCGCAAGGGCCACGACTATCAAGTGATGACCCACAAATACATCCAGCCGCTGGTCGAGCTCTCCGGCTGCGTGCCACTGCTGGTGCCGACCTGCTGCGGCACGGCTGACCTCGAGCAGTACCTGGACATGGCCGACGGCGTGTACCTGACCGGCGCCGGCAGCAATATCGACCCGGCGCTCTACGGCCAGGAAAACGAGACGCCGAACAAGGCCCAGGATCGCGACCGCGATCTGTTCGACCTGCCGCTGATCCGCGCCGCCCTCGCGCGCGGCCTGCCGATCTTCGGCATCTGCCGCGGCATGCAGGAGATCAACGTGGCCCTGGGCGGCGACATCTTCCAGAAGGTCTATGCCGAGCCCGGCTACCACGACCACCGGGAGAACCCCGACGACCCGGTGGAGGTGCAGTACGCGCCGCGCCATGCGGTGTACCCGGTGCCCGGCAGCTGGTTCGCCGAGCTGCTGGGGCAGCCGGAGATCCGCGTCAACTCCCTGCATGGCCAGGCCATCCGCAACCTGGGCCAGGGCCTGGAAGTGTTGGCCAGCGCCGAGGACGGCCTGATCGAGGCCATTCACGCCCCCAGCCTGTCGCCCTTCCTGCTGGCAGTGCAGTGGCACCCGGAATGGCGCGCCGCCGCCAACCCCGACTCGGTGAAGATCTTCCAGGCCTTCGGCGAGGCCTGCCGGCGCCGCGTCGCCGAACAGAACTGAGCCCTCCAAGAGGCGGTTCCCGGCGCGTCCTGCGTCGATCTGTCAGGAAAGGGCGTGGAACTTGCTAGCGGCTGAGCGTCCGGGCCATGTCCCCGGGCGCTTCCTCCAATCGCACAAGGACCACCTCGATGATCACTGCCTCCATCGCCGACTGCATGAGCCGGGATTTCGCCCGCATCCATCCCGATATGCCCGTGGTCAAGGCGGTCGCCAAACTGATGCGCCACGAGCTGCTCGGCGGCCCGGTGACCGACGGCGACGGCCGCCTGCTCGGCTGGCTGTCCGAGCAGGAATGCCTGAAGGTGGCGATCCAGGTGGCCTACTACAACCAGCGGGTGGCCACGGTCGGCGACATCATGCGCCGCGACGTGCTCAGCGTGCGCGCCGACATGGACCCCATGGCACTGGTGCAGCAGATGCTCGGCGACAAGCCGAAGAACTACCCGGTGGTCGACGCCGGTGGCCGGGTGCTCGGGGTGATCAGCCGTCGCCATCTGCTGCAGCAGCTGGACAAGCTGCTGCAGGGCCGGGCTCAGGCGGCCTGAGGCGCAGGCGAGCCGTCTTGGTGCAGCGGCGCCGAGTGGGTGCACCAAAAGGGTTGGCGTGCGCGGCCTGTCAGTAGACGCGCGGCGGCTCCGGCCAGTCCAGGGTGCCGCTGTCGCTGAACCGGCGGGTGCCGAACAGGCCGCCGGCCAGCTTGCCGCGCAGCACGTAGGGCAGGCCCTGGCCCGGGCGGTAGTCGGTGGCGCCCCAGGCCTGGCGCATGGCGGAGAAGGCGGAAATGCTCACCGGCACGCTGATCAGGGTCTCGCCGAAGCGCGGCACGCTGCCGCGCTGGTCGCTCACGCCGCTGGCCAGCGGCTGGCCGTTGACCTCCAGCTCCAGCGCCACGCCGTCGAAGTCCACCGCGCTGTCGTTGGGATTCTGCACCCGCAGCTTGACCGCGAAGCGCATCTCCAGGCCCTGGCCGGGCAAGGGTTCCAGCCCGGCCAGGTCGATGCGCAGCGGGTCGCGCTGGCCCAGGCTGGCGCAGGCGCCCAGGCCCAGGGCGAGCAGCAGGATAAAACAGAGGCGAAACAGACGGGGCATGGCGATCTTCCGGATGAGCATTGGCTACAGCATAGAAGACCGTCGCCAGCCGCTTTAGCTCCCGGCCTTGCGTTGCCGACTGCCGAGCACCAGGGCGATGCCGCCGAGCACCGCGCCGGCGCTGAGCAGCAGACGCAGGCTCAGCGCTTCGCCGAGCAGCAGGGCGCCGCCGAGGGCGGCGAGGATC
>NZ_AVOF01000177.1:0-6932 GCF_000465935.2 Pseudomonas sp. EGD-AK9 | reverse complement strand
AGCAGCTGGGCGCTGCGGTCGGCATCGAGGGTGCGCGGCAGGCGCCGTTCGCGCTTGGGCGGGCTGAGGCCGGCGGCCGGGTCGTGACGGCACAGGCCTTCGCGCAGCAGGTACTGGTACAGGCCGCGGGTGGCCGAGAGCAGGCGCGCCAGGCTGCGGCTGGCCAGGCCCTGCTGGTGCAGGCGAGCGACCAGGCGGCGCAGCTCGCGGGTATCCAGCGCGGCCCAGTCGGCCAACCCCTCCGCCTCGCAGAAGGCCTGCACCTTGCCGAGGTCGCGGCGGTAGCCGTCGAGGGTGTGCAGCGACACCTGGCGCTCGCGACGCAGGTATTCGAGGTAGGCGTCAAGGTCAGCTGCAAGCTTCAAGCTTCAAGCCTCGTAGGATGGGTTCGCGGCGCCAGACACCAGAGTTGAGGGCGTGGCGCCACTCGCGCGGCGCGTAACCATCGGGTGATCTATCGAGCCATGATGGATAGTGCGCCGCTCAACCCATCCGACGACAGTCGTTAGCGTACCGAGCGCAGCGGCGTGGCGAAGCCGGGCAGCACGCGCGCCAGCACTTCGGCGATATAGCCGAGGAACAGGGTGCCGAGCGAGCTCTTGTAGTGTTGCGGATCGACACTGCCGATGGCCAGCACGCCGTGCAGCCCCTGATGGCTGAGCGAAACCACGGCGGCCGAGCCGACCCGGGCAGCGTCGTCCTTGCCGAACAGGAACTCCAGCTCGTGCGGACGCAACACGCCGCAGACGGTCTTGCCACCGCTGAGCAGGCCGCCGATCTGCGCATGCGCTTCGGCCAGGGTGGCCGAGCGGCCTACCGGCAGCTTGTTGTCGCTGAACAGGATCAGGCCGACGAAGGGCACCTGGAACTCGTGGCGCAGGCTGTCTTCCACCGCGCCGACCACCTCTTCCAGGCTGCCGGCGTCGAGCAGGTCGAGCACCAGGCGGCGGGTCTTGTCGAACAGGCGGTCGTTGTCGCGCGCCACGTCCATCAGCTGGCCGAGGCGGTGGCGCATCTCGATGTTGCGTTCGCGCAGCAGCTTGACCTGGCGTTCGACCAGCGACACGGCGTTGCCGGGCTGGTGCGGAATACGCAGCTCGGGAATGAGTTCTTCATGGTCGATGAAGAACTCCGGATGCAGGCGCAGGTAGGCGGCGACCGTTTCCGAGTCGAGCGGCTTGGGGCAATCCTGCTGGTCTGTCATAGGCGAACCTGTCCTTCGTATACGCGCGCAGCGGGCCCGGTCATCATAACCGGCTGCCCTTCGCCTGCCCACTCGATGGACAGCTTGCCGCCCGGCAGTTCCAGCTGCAGCGGCGAATCCATCCAGCCCTGGCGGATCGCCGCGACCGCCGCGGCGCAGGCGCCGGTGCCGCAGGCCAGGGTTTCGCCGGCGCCGCGTTCCCACACGCGCAGGCGCGCATGCTGGCGGTCCTGCACCTGGAGGAAGCCGACGTTGACCCGCTGCGGGAAGCGCGGGTGATGTTCCAGCTTCGGCCCCAGCTCACGCACCGGCGCGTCGTCGACGCTGTCGACGCGCAGCACGGCGTGCGGGTTGCCCATCGACAGCGCGGCCAGCTCGACCGTCTCGCCGTCCACCTCGACCTTGTAGCTCAGCGCCGCCTGTTCGGCCTGGAATGGCACCTGCGCCGGCTCCAGGCGCGGCGCGCCCATGTTGACGCAGACCTGGCCGTCGTTCTGTACGCGCAGCTCGATCACGCCGCTCTTGGTCTCGACGCGGATCACCTTCTTGGTGGTCAGGCGCTTGTCCAGCACGAAGCGGGCGAAGCAGCGCGCGCCGTTGCCGCACTGCTCCACTTCCGAGCCGTCGGAGTTGAAGATGCGATAACGGAAGTCGACGTCCGGGTGGCTCGGCGGCTCGACGATCAGCAGCTGATCGAAGCCGACGCCGGTGTGGCGGTCGCCCCATTGCTTGGCGTGCTTGGGCTGCACGTGGGCATGCTGACTGATCAGGTCGAGGACCATGAAGTCGTTGCCCAGGCCGTGCATCTTGGTAAAGCGCAATAGCATGGCGTCGCCCTCAGGCCGGCAGCAGGCTTTCGCCGGCATAGAGCTCTTGGACGGTCTCGCGCCGACGCACTTCATAGGCCTGCTCGCCATCCACCAGCACCTCGGCGGCGCGGCCGCGGGTGTTGTAGTTGGAGCTCATGACGAAGCCGTAGGCACCGGCCGAACGCACCGCCAGCAGGTCGCCTTCGGCCAGCACCAGCTGGCGATCCTTGGCGAGGAAGTCACCGGTCTCGCAGATCGGCCCGACCAGGTCGTAGTTGCGCGGCTCACCGGCGCGCGGCTGCACCGGCGAGACGTCCATCCAGGCCTGGTACAGCGCCGGGCGGATCAGGTCGTTCATCGCCGCATCGACGATGGCGAAGTCCTTGTGCTCGGTGTGCTTGAGGTATTCCACCTGGGTCAGCAGCACGCCGGCGTTGGCCACGATGAAACGGCCCGGCTCGAACACCAGGGCCAGGTCGCGGCCCTTGATGCGCTCGCGCACGGCCTTGATGTAGTCGCCGGCCAGCGGCGGCTGCTCGTCGCGGTACTGCACGCCGAGGCCGCCGCCCAGGTCCAGGTGACGGATGTGGATGCCGCGGCCGGCCAGCTTGTCGACCAGCAGCAGCAGGCGATCCAGGGCATCGAGGAAGGGCTCGAGGGTGGTCAGCTGCGAGCCGATATGGCAGTCGACGCCGATCACTTCCAGGTTCGCCAGTTCGGCGGCGCGGGCGTAGACCGCCTCGGCCTGCTCGATGTCGATGCCGAACTTGTTTTCCTTGAGGCCGGTGGAGATGTAGGGGTGAGTGCCGGCGTCCACGTCCGGGTTGACCCGCAGCGACACCGGCGCCTTGACGCCCAGTTCGGACGCCACCTTGTGCAGGCGTTCCAGCTCGACGCTGGATTCGACGTTGAAGCAGTGCACGCCCACTTCCAGGGCGCGGCGCATGTCGTCGCGGCTCTTGCCGACGCCGGAGAAGACGATGCGGCTGGGTTCGCCGCCGGCGGCCAGGACGCGCTCCAGTTCACCGCTGGAGACGATGTCGAAACCGGCGCCGAGGCGCGCCAGCACGTTCAGCACGCCGAGGTTGGAGTTGGCCTTGACGGCGAAGCAGACCAGGTGCGGCAGGCCGGCCAGGGCATCGGCATAGGCGCGGTACTGCGCCTCGATATGGGCGCGCGAGTAAACGTAGGTCGGTGTGCCGAAGCGCTGGGCCAGCGCGGACAGGGCGACACCTTCCGCGAACAGCTCGCCGTCGCGGTAGGTAAAGGCTTCCATGGGGTGCTCCTTCAGAGTTCGAAACGGTCTCGGCTGTTACCGGCGTTTTCGTCGCCCGGCAGGTACAGCGGGCCTTTCTGTCCGCAGCCGGCCAGCAGGCAGACGGCGGCGAGGAGCGCGAGGGTCAGTCGCTTCATGGGGGGGTCCTTGAAATAAGCGTGAATTGCGCCGGAGTATACCGACCCCCCGCCCCCTTGCCTATGCGCCAGGCGCCCGCCTGGCGGGGGCTGGCTCAATCTGCGCGTGGCCCTGGCGCCAGCGTGCGCGGCGTTTGCCGACGCCTGGGTTAGCATGGGGCAAGCCCAAGGAGCCTCGATGGACAATCCCGCCACACTGGCCAGTTCGGTCTCGGTCGCTTACCTGCAGGGTCTGGTCGATCACCTGCAGCGTCAGGGCATAGCCCCTGCGGCGCTGCTCGCCCATGCCCAGCTGGCCCCCGAGGTGCTCGGCCAGCGCGACCAGCGCATCGCCGCCAGCGCCTACCTGAGCCTGCTCGGCGAAGGCGTGCGGCTGAGCGGCGACGACTGCCTCGGCCTGCACCTGGGCGAGGCGGTACGGCCCGGCTATTACGGCGTGCTCGGCTACCTGATCATGAGCTGCGCGACCCTGGCCGATGCCCTGCATCGCCAGGCGCGTTATGCCGCCTTGGTCGGCAACCTGGGCCTGGTCGGCCTCGACGACGAGCCGCCGCGCCCCGGTGGCGAGCCGTTGGTGGCGCACAGCTGGCAGCCGCTGCTGGCGCAGCAGCAACGCCAGCTCAGCGAGGAGACCCTGGCCGGTTGGGTCAGCTTCGGCCGCTGGATCAGCGGCCTGGACATCCCGCCCAGCGAGGTGCGCTTCCAGCACCCGGCGCCGGCCGATACCTCCGAGCACGAGCGGATCTTCCGGTGCCCGGTGCTGTTCGGCCAGGCCGACAACGCCCTGGTGTTCCCCAAGCGCCTGCTGGCGGTGCCGCTGGGCCAGGCCGACGCCCAGGTGCGGCTGATGCTCGACGCCTACGCCGACCGCCTGCTCGGCGAGCTGCGCCAGGGTCACAGCGTGCTGGATCGGGCGCGCCTGGAGCTGGCGCGCCAGCTGCCCGAGCAGGGGCCGGATCTGGAGGCCATCGCCAGCGCCTTGGCGCTCAGCCCGCGCACCCTGCAGCGGCGCCTGCGCGAAGGCGGCCTGTCGTTCAGTCAGCTGGTCGACGAGACGCGCCAGCAACTGGCGCTGCACTACCTGCGCGACCCGGCGCTGGGGCTGGCGGAAATCGCCTTTCTGGTCGGCTTCAGCGAGCCCGGTTCGCTGGCGCGCGCCTTTCGCCGCTGGACGGGAGCGAGTCCGGGCGAGTACCGTCGCCACCTTCTCGGCTAGGCCGGCTACCCCGGTCTGGCGTTTTCGCCTATTTTTCTGCAGTCGCAGCACCTTGTGAGGACACCCCGATGAGCCTGAGCGAAGCCCGCTTCCACGACCTGGTCGATGCCACCCAGCAGGCGGTGGAAGACATCTTTGACGACAGCGGTCTGGACGTCGACCTGGAGAACAGCGGCGGCGTGCTCACCGTGCGTTTCGACAACGGCAGCCAGCTGATCTTCAGCCGTCAGGAGCCGATCCGTCAGCTGTGGCTCGCGGCGCGTTCCGGCGGCTTCCACTTCGACTTCGATGAAGCCAGCGAGCGCTGGATCTGCGACAGCAGCGACGAGCAGCTGGGCGAGATGCTGGTGCGCATCACCCTCGAGCAGTGCGGCACCGAGCTGGAGTTCGATGAGCTCTGAGCCCGGCTCGCGCGACACGGCGCCGCTGGCCTCGCCCTGCCGACGCCAGTGCTGCCTGGACGATGGCGACGTCTGCCTCGGCTGCGGTCGCACCCTGCAGGACATCCTCGACTGGGGCGCGGCCGACGACGCCCGGCGCCGGCAGATCTGCCGCGAGGCCGAACAGCGGCTGCGCCAGCGCAAGGCGGCGCCCTGACCGGGCGGTCTTGTTTATTTGCCCGGCTGTGTTAGGGTCGGCCTAAGGTTTCGCAAAACCCCGCCTTCGGGCGGGGTTTTGCTTTTTCTGCGCCCAGCACGAGGAGTCAGGCCGCCATCATGAGCAACACGCCCGCTATCACCATTACCCGTCTCGACCTGCAGCGCCTCGAGCGTCTGCTCGACAGCCTGGAGGATTTCGGCCCCGGCGCCACCGCGCTGCAGGCCGAGCTGGATCGTGCCGAGGTGGTCGGGCACGACGAGGTGCCGGCCGGCGTGGTGACCATGAACTCGCGGGTGCACTGCCGCGAGGAGAGCAGCGGCAAGGATTACCACCTGACCCTGGTCTACCCGCAGGACGCCGGCGGCGAGGGCACCGTCAGCATCCTCGCGCCGATCGGCTGCGCCCTGCTCGGCCTGTCCGTCGGCCAGCATATCGACTGGCCGGCGCCTGGCGGCAAGCTGCTCAAGCTGACCCTGCTGGCGGTGGAATACCAGCCGGAGGCCGCGGGCGAATACGTTCGCTGAGTGGCCGCTGCGCGGGGCGCTGGACTAGAGTATGAGCTTGTCCGGCAAGGAGGCCCTGCGGTGCCCAGTCTGCCCCTCTATTTCCCCCAAGGTTTCCAGTTGTCCCGCGCCCTGGGCTGCGCCCAGCTGGTGGTCGCGGCCTACGATCAGTACCAGCAGTGGCAGGCCCAGGGCCGGCCGCGACGGGCACAGGATTTCCACTGGCAAGCGCCGGCGCTGCCGGGCTGGCGTTTTTCCGCGGTGGTGTGGAGCAGCCTCACCGAGTTCTGGATATTCGACGAGGCGGAGCCTTTCGGTTTCGCCGCCTGCGATCCGCGCGGCGACTGCTACCTGGTGTTCCGCGGCACCGAGTCGGTGCAGGACTGGCTCGACGACCTCGACCTGGACCAGCGGGCCTACCCCTGGCAGGCCGGCGTCGGTCAGGTGCATGACGGTTTCCTCACGCTCTATGCCTCGCTGCGCGACCAGGCCCTGCAGGCACTCGACGACCTGCAGCCGAGTCAGGCGCTATGGCTCTGCGGGCATAGCCTGGGCTGCGCGCTGAGCAGCCTGGCGGTGCCCGATCTGCACCTGCGCTGGCCCTCGCTGCCGCTGCAGCACTACAACTTCGCCAGTCCGCGCCTGGCCGCACCGGCCTTTGCCGCCTACTACAACGGTCTGGACGTACCCACCTATCGCCTGGTCAACGACAGCGACCTGGTGCCCGAGGTGCCGCCCGCGGTCAGCGACCGCTGGCTGTACCAGCATCTGGGCCTGGCAGTGAGCTTCACTGCCAGCTACGGCGGCGTAGCCGACAACCACAGCCTGGCCGACTGCTATCTCTACGCCCTGCTCCATCCCCAGGCGCCGATGCGCGACTGAGGGCCCTCAGGCCTGCTGCAGCGCCGCGTTCAGCGCATCCTCCAGTTCGCTCTTGTAGCGCAGGTAGTGCACGGTCTGCGCCTGCTGGCTGGCGAGCAGGGCGGACAGGTCGAGGTCGGTGATGTAGCAGGGGTAGCGCTCGCCGCCGGCGCGCTGGGCGAGGATATGCCGGGCCACGGCGCGGTACAGCTCGCGGCCGTACTCCAGCTCGGAAAACTCGCGGTGGTTGCAGTACAGGGTGACGTGCGGCTGGCGGCCGTCGCCCGGCTCGAGGATCGCCTGCACGTCGTAGAACGGGTGGCTGA
>NZ_AVOF01000176.1:0-6975 GCF_000465935.2 Pseudomonas sp. EGD-AK9 | reverse complement strand
CACCAGCCCGGCCTCGCCGGCTGGCGCAGCGCTGGTAGCGCGCCCTGGCGCTTCGTCCTCAAGCAGGGCGAACACAAGCACGCCGTGGAGCTGGACGTGATCACCAGCGGCCCGCAGGCGCAGCTGCGCGTGCGTCGGGGTGAGGAGCAGCTGTCTCTGCGCCTGCTGGCCAGCGATGGCCGCTGGCTGAGCCTGGAACTGGACGGCGTGCGTCGCCGCCAGGCCTACCACCTCGAAGGTGAGCGCCTGTGGCTGTACGGTGAACACGGCAACCTGGAACTGCAGGACATCACCCACGAGCCGGCCGGCGGGCAGAACGCCGCCAGCAGCGGCGCGGTAAAGGCGCCGATGGATGGTGCCATCGTCGACGTGCTGATCGCCGAGGGCGCCAGCGTAAGCAAGGGACAGCTGCTGGTGGTACTGGAAGCGATGAAGATGGAACACCCGCTCAAGGCCGGCGTCGACGGCATCGTCCGCCGCGTCGGCGTGAGCCAGGGCGACCAGGTCAAGAACCGCCAGTTGCTGGTGGAGATCGAAGCAGCAGAAGCCTGATGTAGGGTGGATGGCGCTTCATCCATCCACCCTACGACTAGAACAACAAGAGGAACGCCCATGTCACTTTCCGGCAAGACCCTGCTTATCACCGGCGCCAGCCGCGGCATCGGCCGCGAGATCGCCCTCAAGGCCGCCGCCGATGGCGCCAATATCGTCATCGCGGCCAAGAGCGCCGAGCCACACCCGAAACTGGCAGGCACCATCCATAGCGTCGCCGCCGAGGTCGAGGCCGCTGGCGGCCAGGCCCTGGCCCTGCAACTGGACGTGCGCGACGAACAGGCCGTGGCCGCCGCCATGGCCCGCGCCGCCGAGCACTTCGGCGGCATCGACGCGCTGGTCAACAACGCCGGGGCGATCAAGCTGGTGGGCGTGGAGAAGCTCGAACCCAAGCGCTTCGACCTGATGTACCAGATCAACACTCGCGCGGTGATGGTGTGCAGCCAGGCAGCGCTGCCCTATCTGAAAAAGAGCCCCGGCGGACATATCCTCAACCTGTCGCCACCGCTCAACCTCGACGCCAAGTGGTTCGCCCAGCACGGCCCCTACACCGTCACCAAGTACGGCATGAGCATGCTCACCCTGGGCATGAACGAGGAATTCAAGAAGTACGGCATCAGCGTCAACTCGCTGTGGCCCAAGACCATGATCGCCACCGCCGCCATCGAGTTCGAACTGGGCAGCCGCGACGCCTTCAAACGCGCGCGCAGCCCGGCCATCATGGCCGATGCGGCCCACGCCATCCTGAGTAGCGAAGGCCGCAGCATCACCGGGCGCCTGCTGATCGACGAGGACATCCTGCGTGAACGGGGCGTCACCGACTTCGAGCAGTACCGTTTCGATCCCGCTGGCGGCAGCCTGGTACCCGACCTGTTCGTTGATTGAACGCCCCACTGGGTGCATCGCCGCTACTCTGCTCCCCTCTCCCATTCCTGGGAGAAGGGCTGTGGGAAAGGGAACGTCGTTTCGGTTTCGTAGCCCGGATGAAATCCGGGAAGAATGCGCCAGCCACCCCCGGATTTCATCCGGGCTACGGACAGCCGACTTGCTCACCGAAAGCCTCGGCTATTTGCCGATCTGCCCGCCGCCGGACGCACCAGAGCCATGGCTGGTGCGCGCCAGGCTGACTAGAGTCAGAACTCGCCTCCAATTCATAACAGTTCAAGTGCGAGCCCCATGAGCCAAGCCGATCTGATTTCGCCCTTTCGCTTCCTCGCCCACCTGCCGCAGCACCTGCCCCGCGTGCCGCGCATGCTGCGCGGCCTGTACTACGCCGGCATCCGCAACCGCGAGAAGAAGCTGTCGCTGGCCTGGGCGCTGCAGCGCGCCGCGCAGCTGCATCCCGAGCGTCCGGCGCTGCTGGACGAACAACGCCGGCTCAGCTACCGCCAGTTCAACGCCTGGACCAATCGCCTGGCCTGGGCCTTCAAGGCCGAGGGCGTGGGTCACGGCAGCGTGGTTGCGGTGATGCTGGAGAACCGCCTGGAGCTGCTGGCTATCCTCGCCGCCCTGAGCAAGCTCGGCGCGGTCGGCGCGCTGGTCAACACCACCCAGCGCGGCAAGGTGCTGGCCCATAGCCTGAACCTGGTCGAGCCGGGCTTCCTGGTGGTCGGCGCCGAGCTGCAGGCGGCCTTCGCCGAGGTCGCCGGGCAGCTCGATAACCCCGATGCGCCGCGCTACTGGGTGGCCGACCAGGATTGCCTGGAGGACGCCGGGCAGGCGCCGGACGGCTGGCGCAACCCAATGCAGCTGGCACGCGGCCAGGCCGAAGGCAACCCGCCGGACAGCGCCCTGGTGCGGATGAAGGATCCCTGCTTTCTGATCTACACCTCCGGCACCACCGGCCTGCCCAAGGCCTCGATCATGAGCCACGGCAAGTGGATCAAGGCCTACGGCGGCTTCGGCCACTCCGGCCTGACCCTGAACGAGCGCGACGTGCTCTACCTCACCCTGCCCTGTTACCACAACAACGCCGTCACCGTGTGCTGGAGCGCGGCCCTGGCCGGCGGCGCGGCCATCGCCCTGCGCCGCAAGTTCTCCGCCAGTGCCTTCTGGAGCGACGTGGCGCGTTACCAGGCTACCTGCTTCGGCTATATCGGCGAGCTGTGCCGCTACCTGCTCAATCAGCCGGAAACCGACATCGAAAAGAACAACAGCCTGCGCTGCATGATCGGTAACGGCCTGCGCCCGTCGATCTGGGCCGAATTCAAGCAGCGCTTCAGCGTCGAGCAGATCACCGAGTTCTATGCCTCCAGCGAAGGCAATATCGGCTTCACCAACGTCTTTAACTTCGACAACACCGTCGGCTACACCCCGGCCACCTATGCCATCGTCCGCTACGACCTGGAGAACGACCGGCCGCTGCGCGGCAAGAAGGGCTTTCTGCAGAAGGCCGACAAAGGCGAAGCGGGTCTGCTGATCAGCGAGATCAGTGCCAAGTGGCCGTTCGACGGCTACACCGACCCGGCCAAGAGCGAGGCGGCGATCCTGCGCGACGTGTTCAAGAAGGGCGACGCCTGGTTCAACACCGGCGACCTGATGCGCGACATCGGCTGCAAGCACGCGCAGTTCGTCGACCGCCTCGGCGACACCTTCCGCTGGAAGGGCGAGAACGTTTCCACCACCGAGGTGGAAAACGTGCTCGGCGCCTTCGCCGGGGTGGAGGACGCGGTGGTCTACGGTGTGGAGATTCCCGGTACCAATGGCCGCTGCGGCATGGCCGCGCTGCGCCTGGCGCCTGGCTTTGAGCTGGACGGCGCCGCACTGGCCGCGCACCTGGATCGCGAACTGCCGGCCTACGCCGCGCCGCTGTTCGTGCGCCTGCTCGGCGAGGTGGAGACCACCGGCACTTTCAAGTACAAGAAGACCGACCTCAAGCAGGCCGGCTACGACCCGAGCCGGGTCGATGGGCCGCTCTACGTGCGCCTGCCCGGCACGGCGAGCTTCCAGCCGCTGGATGACGCGCTGCATGCGGCCATCGCGCGCCAGGCTTATCGCTTCTGAACGTTCGAACGCCTGGAAGCGCTAGGGGGCGCCGCGCACCGGCCGCGCTACTGCTTGAACTCGAACTGCAACTCGGCGCCTTCGATGGACTCCCAGTAGTCGTCCACCCGCTCGTTGCTGATCAGCCGACCGCTGAGCTGGAAGGGGCTGACAGTCTCGGGTTTGTCGCCGAACAGGGGAGGCAGCAGTGGCGAGAGCTCCTCGCGGGTTTCGCTCTCCAACGCTTGCTCGAACAGCTCCTGCGGCACGCTCAGATCCAGCGCCGGTTTCGGCTCGAGTTCGGGCTTGAGCTGCGGCGCGGCGGCCGGCTTGGGCTTGGCAACGGCCTGAGGTTTGCCAGGCGCGGCTGGTTTGACTTCGGCGGCTTCGGCCGGCGACGCCGGCTCGACGGGCTCAGGCTTGGCAACCTCGGTTGCAGGCGCCTCGACCGGCGCGGCAAGCGGCGCCGGAACAGGCTCGGGCTGCTGCGCCACGGGCTCCGCTGTACGCTCGCAGGCGCTCAGCCAAGCCAGGCACAGCAGCAACGGAAGGGACTTACGCATCATGGGACAAGGGTAACTCGGTCGACGATGCGCTCATGCTCCCCTGCCCGTGCCTGGCTGGCAAGCCGGCTTACACGACTTTTACCTCGCCCTTCATTCCTGAAGCGGCTCGGCAGCCAGATGGCTCAGCTCGGCTTCGATATCCAGTTGCGGATAATCGGCCTGCAACTGCTCCAGCAAACGCTTTGCCTCGGCCTGCTTGCCCGTACGCCGCAGCTCCAGCAGACGCAGCAAGGCCTCGCGCGGCTCGCTCTGGCTCACCAACTCGGCCATGGGCGATATGGCCGCGGTGCTGGCCATCGGCGCGTCGGCCATCGCGGCAGGTGGCGCCAAGCGTGCCATGACCTCGGCCTTCATCCGTTCCTCAGGAGCGGCCATGCGCGCCACCGACTCGCCCTCGGCAGCACGCTTGGCCGCCATCGGCGCGGAGGCTGGCGCAGCTGGGCTCATGGCCACGCTGGGCGGCACGGCATCGAATGCCTCCGGAGTCTGCTCCAGGGTGCGCCAGGTCAGGCTGACGCCGATGCCGACGCAGGCCAGCCCGGCTACCGCCACCGACCAGCGCTGCCGGCCGCTACCGAACAGCCACTGGTGCAAACGCTGCGGCCAGCCAGCCTTGTCGCTGACGGCTTCGGCCTGCTTCGCCTCACGGGCGGCCGCGCTTGCCGCCGCCAGGATGCGTGCGTCCAGCTCGGCCGAGGGTTCGCCTTCGCCATGGGCACGAAAATGCGCCAGCAGCGCCTGTTCGTGGTCCAGTGTTTCTCGATCGTGGGTCATGCGGACAACTCCTCGGTGGCCAGCAGCCGGCGTAGTTTCTGCAGGGCGTAGCGCAGGCGGCTCTTGACCGTCTCGGCCGGCGTGCGGGTCAACTCGGCAATCTCGTTCAGTTCCAGGTCGCCATGGGCGCGCAGCAGGAACACCTCGCGCTGGTCGGCCGGCAGGTCCGCCAGCGCGGCCTGTAGGCGCTGGCTGTCGCGGCTCAGGCCGAGCTGCTGCTCCGGGCCCGGCTGCGGGTCCGCCTGGGCGTGCTGGCCTTCATCGTACGCGTCGTGGCCGGCCTGGTGCCTGCCAGTCTTGCGCCAGTGGTCGATCAGCCGGTTGCGGGCGATCTGGTACAGCCAGGTCTTGAACAGCACCGCCTCGCGCTGTTCGCTCTGGCTGCGCACCAGGCTCATCCAGGTTTCCTGGAACACTTCCTCGGCCAGGGCGTGGTCGCCGCACAGGCCGAGCAGAAAGCGGAACAGACCCAGCCGATGGCGCTGGTACAGCGCATTGAAGGCCGCGGCGTCGCCGCGGCGGTAACGCCGCAACAGGGCGGCGTCGTCGTCCGTGAGGGGTGCGTTCACTGCTGAACTCGTACTGGAGTGGAGCCGGAAGTGTGCAGGCTCTGGGCGATTTCGGCCAGCTGGATGAACTCGCCGCGCAGGCCGAAACTGTCCTCGCCCTTGCCCGAGCGGGCCAGCGCGATGCTCTGCGCCAGATCGAAGTCGCCGGTGTAACGGCCGTCCTTCAGCTGCTGGGCGAAGGCTGCCACCGCTGCGGCGAAACGCAGATCCTCGCTGGCGGCCGCAACCGGTTTCGCCTCGTCGCGCGCAATGGGTCGTTCCAGCAGGCGACTGCTCGCTTCCCCCGGCGCCTTGTAGCGAATCCGCAGCCAGGCCAGCTCGCCGCTCTTTCCAGCCGGTTGAATGCTGCTCTGATAACGCAATGGCTCCAGCCAGCCCTTGCCACCAGCCGGCACGATCTCGTACAGCGCGGTGACCGTATGCCCTGCGCCGATCTCGCCGGCATCGACCTTGTCGTTGCTGAAATCCTCGCGCTCGAGCGTACGGTTCTCGTAGCCCAGCAGGCGGTATTCGCTGACCTCGGCCGGGTTGAATTCCAGCTGCAGCTTGACGTCGCTGGCCACAGTCGCGAGGGTCGAACCGAGCTGCTCGACCAGCACCTTGCGCGCCTCGCGCAGGTTGTCGATATAGGCGTAGTTGCCGTTGCCGGCGTCGGCCAGCTGCTCCATCAGGCGCTCGTTGTAGTTGTCCACGCCAAAGCCCAGGGTGGTCAGCGACACGCCGCTCTTGCGCTTGTCCACGGCCAGTTGCTTGAGGCTGTCGAAGTCGCTGATGCCGACGTTGAAGTCGCCGTCGGTGGCCAGCAGGATGCGGTTGATGCCGCCGTCGATCAGGTGCTTGCTCGCCTGCCGATAGGCCAGCTGAATGCCCGACTCGCCGGCAGTGGAGCCGCCCGCGGTCAGCTGGTCGATCGCCGCGCGAATGGCCGCCTTGTCGCTGCCGGACGTGGAGTCCAGCACCACCTGACTGGCGCCGGCATAGGTGACCAGCGACACGCGGTCCTGCGGGCGCAGCTGGTCGACCAGCAGTTTCAGGGTGCCCTGCACCATCGGCAGGCCTTCGCGGCGCTGCATCGAGCCGGAGACATCCACCAGAAACACCAGGTTGGCCGGCGGCAGCTCATCCACGCTGCGGTCCGACGCCTTGATGGCGATACGCAGCAGGCGCGTGTCGGGATTCCAGGGCGTCACCGCCAGTTCGGTGCTGACGCCGAAGGGCGCGTCGCCCTGCGGCAACGGGTAGGCGTAGGGGAAGTAGTTGACCAGCTCTTCCAGGCGCACGGCGTCCTTCGGCGGCAGTTGCCCGCCATTGAGGAAACGCCGCACGTTGGCGTAGCTGCCGGTGTCCACGTCGATGCTGAAGGTCGACACCGGCGTCTCCGCCACGGCGAATACCGGGTTGTCCGCGTAGGTCTGGTACTGCTCGCGCGCCACGTCGCGGTAGCCCGGCGGCAAGGTATCGAGCATGGGGCTGGGGACAGGGGCGACATGGTTGGGCAGTAGGCTCTCGCGCTTGCGCGTCAGCTCGGCACG
>NZ_AVOF01000175.1:0-7023 GCF_000465935.2 Pseudomonas sp. EGD-AK9 | reverse complement strand
CGAGGCGAGCATCGCCCGCCGCGAACAGGCCGCGGCGCTGCGCAAGGCCGGCGCCCTCGGCGTGCAGACCGACGGCCGGCCGAGCAAGAAGCAGCGCCGGCAGATCCAGCACTTCAACGAACAGCAGGACGGCGGCCTGCGTCATCCCTGGGCGGACGAGGAGTAGGGGCTTAGGGTCGATATGGCGCAGCCTTGTCCACCGCCCGGTCAGGCGGCGCGATGGCGGACAAGCCTGCGGCATGTCCGCCCCACGCTAGATGTGGGCGCCCGTCGCTGTTGCTCGGCCCTTATCGCCCTTGCGCGACACCCGGGCCTTGGTTGTCCGGGCATTTGTGCATAAAATCGCCAGCCTTTTTTGCAGACCCAGGCAGGCCAGCCCGCTATGACCGATTTCAGCCAACGCTTTCTCTTCGACGACACCGACGTGCGCGGCGAGATGGTTGCCCTGCGCGAGAGCTACGCCCATGTGCTGGCCAAGCACGCCTACCCGCAGCCGGTGGCGCAACTGCTCGGCGAACTGATGGCCGCCGCCGCCCTGCTGGTCGGCACCCTCAAGTTCGACGGCCTGCTGGTGCTGCAGGCGCGCTCCGAGGGGCCCGTGTCGCTGCTGATGGTGGAGTGCTCCAGTGCCCGCGAACTGCGCGGCATCGCCCGTTACGACGGCGAGCGGGTCACGGCCGACGCCGACCTGCACGCCCTGATGCCCGACGGCGTGCTGGCGATCACCATCGACCCGGCCAAGGGCCAGCGCTACCAGGGCATCGTCGCCCTCGACGGCGTCGACCTGGCCGAGTGCCTGTCCAACTACTTCGCCAGTTCCGAGCAGCTGCCCACCCGCTTCTGGCTCAAGGCCGACGGCCAGCGCGCCCGCGGCTTGCTGCTGCAGCAGCTGCCGCCGCATCAGCAGATCGAGCCGGAGGCGCGTCAGGAAAGCTGGAACCACCTGCTGACCCTGGCCGACACCCTGTCCGCCGAGGAGCTGCTCGGCCTGGACAACCCGACCCTGCTGCACCGTCTCTACCACCAGGAGACCGTGCGCCTGTTCGACGAGCAGGCGCTGCAGTTCCGCTGCAGCTGCTCGCGCGAGCGCTCGGCCAGCGCCCTGGTCAGCCTCGGCCAGAGCGACGCCGAGCTGCTGCTCGGCGAGCAGGGCGGCAAGGTGGTGATCGACTGCCAGTTCTGCAACGAGCGCTACGCCTTCGACGCCGCCGACATCGCCCAGCTGTTCGCCGGCGGCGGCAGCGAGGCGCCGTCGCAGACCCGTCATTGATGAACTTTTCTGGGCGATAGCCGCTCTCTATCGGATCGGAGGCTGCCAAGCAGTTCGCTTTTCTGGCATACTCCCGCGACTTTTTTACCGCTGTAGTGCAGTTGCCCCTGTACTACACAACGTTCGGAAGACTCGGCCAGCGGCCGACGGGGACCCTCATGACGCAAGCCAACACCGCCGTGTACACCGACATCAGCGCCGCGCAACTGGTCGAAGAAGCCATCCGCCGTGGCGAAGGCGAACTGGCCGCCAACGGCTCGCTGGTGGTCCGCACCGGCCACCGTACCGGTCGCTCGCCGGCTGACCGTTTCATCGTTCAGGAGCCGAGCAGCGAGGCGCAGATCGCCTGGGGCGCGATCAACCGTCCGTTCCCGGCCGACAAGTTCGATGCCCTGTGGGACCGCGTCGAGGCGTTCAACAACGCCCAGGATCATTTCGTTTCCCACGTGCACGTCGGCTCCGCCGAAGCGCACTACCTGGCGGTCAAGATGACCACCGCCACCGCCTGGCAGAACCTGTTCGGCCGCTGCCTGTTCATCGAGCCGGAAACCTACAACCCGGCGGGCAAGACCGAGTGGCAGATCCTCAACGTCGCCAACTTCGAGTGCGTGCCTGAGCGCGACGGCACCAACTCCGACGGCTGCGTGATCATCAACTTCGCCGCCAAGAAGGTACTGATCGCCGGCATGCGCTACGCCGGCGAGATGAAGAAGGCCATGTTCAGCGTGCAGAACTTCCTGCTGCCGGAAGCCGACGTGCTGCCGATGCACTGCGCCGCCAACATCGGCGAGGAAGGCGACGTCACCCTGTTCTTCGGCCTGTCCGGCACCGGCAAGACCACCCTGTCGGCCGACGAGTCGCGCTACCTGATCGGCGACGACGAGCACGGCTGGGGCGAGGGCGTGGTGTTCAACATCGAGGGTGGCTGCTACGCCAAGTGCATCGACCTGTCGGAGAAGAACGAGCCGGTGATCTGGAAGGCCATCCAGTTCGGCGCCGTGCTGGAAAACGTGGTGCTCGACGAGAACCGTATCCCGGATTACGCCGACGACAGCCTGACCCAGAACAGCCGCGCCGCCTACCCGCTGACCCACGTCGAGAAGCGCAGCGAGCGGAACCTCGGCGGCGAGCCGAACGCGGTGATCTTCCTCACCTGCGACCTGACCGGCGTACTGCCGCCGGTGTCGATCCTCAACGAGGAACAGGCCGCCTACCACTTCCTCTCCGGCTACACCGCGCTGGTCGGTTCCACCGAGATGGGCAGCGGCGCCGGCATCAAGTCGACCTTCTCCACCTGCTTCGGCGCGCCGTTCTTCCCGCGCCCGGCCGGCGTCTACGCCGAGCTGCTGATCAAGCGGATCAAGGCCTTCGGCTCCAAGGTCTACCTGGTCAACACCGGCTGGACCGGCGGCGGCTATGGCGTCGGCAAGCGTTTCAGCATCCCCACCACCCGTGGTGTGATCGCCGCGATCCAGAGCGGTGCGCTGATCGGCACCGAGACCGAGCAACTGCCGATCATCAACCTCAACGTGCCGAAGTCGGTACCGGGTGTCGAGACCAACCTGCTCAACCCGCGCAACACCTGGGCAGACCAGAACGCCTACGACGAAGCCGCCAAGGCCCTGGCCAAGCTGTTCATCGACAACTTCCAGAAGTTCGACGTCAGCGACGCCATCAAGAACGCCGGCCCGCAGCTCTAAGCTCGCACCGCGCTACGACAAGGCCGCCTTCGGGCGGCTTTGTCATTTCCGGGTAGGGTGCGCCGCGCGCACCGGTTCTCCACGGGACTCTGTCGGTGCGCATGGCGCACCCTACCGAACCGCGTTATGGTCATGGGCCATTCGGCGGTCAATGGAGTGACGGCTTATGTCCACCCTCAAACGCGTCTTCGGTTTCGATCAGCTGCGCCCCGGCCAGGAGCAGGTGGTCAGCGCCGTGCTCGCCGGTCGCTCGGCGGCGGCGATCTTTCCCACCGGCTCGGGCAAGTCGCTGTGCTACCAGCTGCCGGCATTGCACCTGCCCCATCTCACCCTGGTGATCTCGCCGCTGCTGGCGCTGATGCAGGATCAGCTGGCCTTCCTCCACGCCCGCGGCATCGCGGCGGCCAGCATCGACTCGGCGCAAAGCCGCGAACAGGCCAGTGCGGTCATGGCCAGGGCCAAGGCCGGCGAGCTGAAGATCCTGATGATCTCGGTGGAGCGCCTGAAGAACGAGCGCTTCCGCCATTTCATCGCCCAGGTGCCGATCTCCCTGCTGGTGGTCGACGAGGCCCACTGCATCTCCGAATGGGGCCACAACTTCCGCCCCGACTACCTCAAGCTGCCCGACTACCAGCGGCAGTTCGGCATCGCCCAGGTGCTGCTGCTCACCGCCACGGCGACGCCCAAGGTGATCGCCGACATGCGCGAGAAATTCGCCATCGCCGAAGCGGACGTGGTCACCACCGGCTTCTACCGGCCCAACCTCAACCTGCTGGTCGAGCCGGTGGCAGGCAGCGCCAAGCTGCGCCGTCTGCAGGACTGGCTGACGCCGCGGCGCGAGCAGGCCAGCATCGTCTACGTCACCCAGCAGAAGACCGCCGAGCAGGTCGCCGAGCGCCTGGCGCGCGACGGTCTGGCGGTCAGCGCCTACCACGCCGGCATGGCGCACGAGGTGCGTGAGTCGATCCAGCGCCGTTTCATGGCCGGCGAGCTGCAGTGCATCGTCGCCACCATCGCCTTCGGCATGGGCATCGACAAGCGCGATATCCGCAACGTGGTGCATTTCGACCTGCCGAAATCCATCGAGAACTACAGCCAGGAGATCGGACGCGCCGGCCGCGACGGCCAGGCCTCGGATTGCCTGGTGCTGGCTAACCGCGACAGCCTCAGCGTGCTGGAGAACTTCGTCTACGGCGATACCCCGGAGCTGGCCGGGATTCGCCGCGTGCTCGACGAGCTGCACGCGGTCGGCATGGGCGGGCAGTGGGAGCTGATGCTGGGCCAGCTGGCCGAACAGAGCAATATCCGCGCGTTGCCGCTGAAGACCCTGCTGGTGCAGCTGGAGCTGCGCGGCATCATCGCGCCGCGCTACGCCTACTTCGCCGAATACCGCTTCAAGCTGCTGCTGGACGAAGCGGCGCTGCTGGCGCAGTTCGACGGCGAACGACGCCGGTTCGTCGAGGCGATTCTCTCCGGCTCGCGCCGGGCGCGCACCTGGTTCACCCTGGATTTCGATGCGCTGTATCGCGACCACGGCGCCGAGCGCGCGCGGGTGATCAAGGCGCTGGACTACCTTCAGGAGAAGGGCTGGGTCGAGCTGGAAAGCAAGCAGATGACCGAGGTCTATGCCCTGCTGGACGCCGAATTCGACCCCGTCGTCCTGGCCGAGCAGCTGCACGGCCATTTCCGCGCCCACGAGGCCAGCGAGATCGCCCGTATCCAGGCCATGCTCGCCCTGTTCGAGAGCCGCGACTGCCTGAGCCGGCGCCTGGCGCTGTACTTCGGCGACGCCCAGGCGCCCGAGCGCTGCGGGCATTGTTCGGTGTGCCGGGGCCGCATCGCTATCTTGCCGGCGCCGCCAGACCGGCCGCCGCTAAGCGGGCGCGATGCGCAGGCGCTGTGTGCGGCCTTTAGCGAAACGCACCTGCAGCACGCCGGACAGATGCCGAGCCGCGAATGCCTGACGCGCTTTCTCTGCGGCGTGACCACGCCGCTGCTGACCAAGCTCAAGGCGCGGCAGCTGGCCGGCTTCGCCGCGCTGGAGGATTATCCCTACGCCGAGGTACGCGACTGGTTGGCGATGTAGGGTGGACATGGCGCAGCCTTGTCCACCGCCGGGCCTAGCGATTGCGTTGCCCCTCGTTTAGCGTCCAGTCCACCAGCTCCTGGGCCAGGCGATCGCCGGCCTGGCCGAAGGCGGCGACCACCGCCGGTACCGAGCTATCGCTGGCCGGCTGGGTCGCGCTGAAGCGGCGGCTGGCGAGGATGCGCTGGTCGCGCGCATCGACCAGGCGCACGTCGAGCTGGATCAGCGCCTCGGGCCGCTCGCCCTGGTACTGGCTGTGGAAGGCGCGCAGCTCGCTGACCAGTTCCAGGTCGGCCTGCAGGCGCTGCGCGTCGCTGCTCAGCGCGCGGATGCGGCCGTCGTCGTGGAAGGCGTCGAGCAGGCGCGCCTGCAGCAGCTGTGGGGTGCGCTCGCTCCAGCGCACGCCCTGGTAGGTGTTGACCCGCTCCGGCTCGGGCAGCACGACGATGCGCGTGCCGTCGAGCAGCTGATTGCTGCTGGGACTATTGATCCGCAGCGCCCAGTCGACCCGTTGAGTCTGGGCCGGCAGTTGCGCCGCCGGCAGCAGGTAGACGTCCAGCGGCTCGCTCTGCGGCAGGATCGAGCAGGCGCCGAGCAGGCCGGCGGCCAGCAGCAGGGGCAGAGGCTTCATGGTTGGAACTCCTTGATGCTGTCGTTGCGCAGCAGGTAGCCGGTGGGGTCCCGTTCCAGGCGCTGGGAGAAGCTGCGCAGGGCGCCGAGGGTGTCGCGCAGCTCGCCGATCGCCGGGCCCAGTTCGCCGAGGCCCTGCAGGCCGCTGTCCAGCGCGCTGCGATTGCTTTCCAGCAACTGCTCGATGCTGCGGCTGCTGCGCTCCAGCGAGGCCATCAGGCGCTCGGCGTTGTCCAGGGCCTGGCTGCCCTGGCCGTCGAGCAGGCGGTTGGCGGTGCGCATCAGTTCGGCCGCCTCGCGGGTGGCGGCACCGGCCTGCTGCAGGGCGGCGCTGAGTTCGTCGCGCTGGCCGGCGAGGCCGGCGCTGGCCTGTTCCAGGTTGTCCAGGGTGCGTGCCACGCGCTCGGCGTTCTCCCGCGAGAGCATGCGGTTGGCGCGGTTGAGCAGGCGGGTGATGTTGACCACCAGGTCCTCGCCGTTGGCCATCAGCCGGGACAGCGGCGAGCGGTCGGCGATGATGATGCCCGGTTGGCCGTTCTCGCCTCGCAGCGGCGGGCTTTCCGGGCTGCCGCCGTGCAGCTGGATCACCGCCAGGCCGGTGATGCCGGTGATCGACAGGCGCGCGCGGGTGTCCTGCTTGATCGGCGTGTGGCCGACGATGCGGATGCGTGCGCGCACGGTGCGCGGGTCGTCCGGGTCGAGGCCGAGGCTGATCACGTCGCCGACCTTGATCCCGCTGTACTGCACCGCGCTACCCTGCGACAGGCCGCTGACCGCCTCGTTGAAGATCACCTCGTAATCGGTGAAGGCGCGCTCGGCGCCGGCCTTGTTCAGCCACAGGGCGAACAGCAGCGCGGCGCCCAGCGTGAGCACGGTGAACAGGCCGATCAGCACGTGATGGGCTCTGGGTTCCATTCATCCACTCCCTGCCGCGGTGGCGGCCTGTGCGGCCGCGCGTCCACGCGGGCCGTGAAAATATTGCTGAATCCAGGCGTCGTCGGTGGCGGCCACCACCTCCAGGCGGTCGGCCACCAGCACCTTCTTCTGCGCCAGCACGGCGACCCGATCGCAGATGCTGTACAGCGTATCCAGATCGTGGGTGACCAGAAACACGCTCAGGCCCAGGCTGTCGCAGAGGGTGCGGATCAGCTGGTCGAAGGCCGCCGCGCCGATGGGATCGAGGCCGGCGGTGGGCTCGTCGAGAAACAGGATGTCCGGGTCCAGCGCCAGGGCGCGGGCCAGAGCGGCGCGCTTGACCATGCCGCCGGACAGCGAACTGGGGTATTTGTCGGCGGCGTCCTGCGGCAGGCCGGCGAGGGCGATCTTGACCCGCGCCA
>NZ_AVOF01000174.1:0-26321 GCF_000465935.2 Pseudomonas sp. EGD-AK9 | reverse complement strand
CCAGGGCGTCGTCGAGCAGCGCCTGGCTGGCCTGGCGCTCGGCGGCGCTCAGCTGGTCGTGCTCCAGCACCAGGCGCAGCTNGGCCTGGACGCCGCCGCTGAGCGCCAGCAGCGCGGCGCAGCACCAAGCGCACAGGGACCTCACAGGGCGAGAATGGCTTCGGCCAGTTGCAGGTCGCTGGCGCTGCGCGCTTGCGGCAGTTGCGTGCGGATCGCCAGCAGCGCCGCCTCCAGCTGCGCGCCGCGGATCTCGCCGGCGCTGGCGACGAAGCTGGCGGCGTCGTCGCGGGCCTGCACCACCAGCTTCATGTCGCGCAGCGAGGTGGTGGTATCGGAGGTGAAGTCGATGCTGCGATCCAGGGCGCGGACGATGATATTGCTGGTGGCGACCACGGTTTGCGCCTGGGCGAGGCCGCTGAGCAGGGCGCAGGCGGTGGCGAGGACGAGAAGCGAATGACGCATGGAGAAACTCCGCAAACGGCGAATGGACGGTTGGACGAGCCCGCGCGGTTGGGGTTCCGCAGGCGGGCGCGTATGCCCGTGCAGTTTACGGGGCCGGTGCGCGCCGGTCAGCAACTGGGCCGGCCGGCGTTGCCTGGGGAGCAATCAGAGGCTGAGGATGGCCTCGGCCAGGTGCAGGTCGTCGGCCGCCGCCAGCGCCGGCACCTGGCTGCGGATATGCAGCAGCGCCGCCTCCAGCTGCACGCCGCGGATCTCGCCGGCGCTGGCGACGAAGCTGGCGGCATCGTCACGGGCGGCGAGCACGACCTTGTCGTCGCGCAGCGAGGAACTGATATCCGAGGTGGCCTCGCTGGTCGCGGCGACGCCGCTGACGATGGCGTCGGTGGTGACCACGAAGCTGGTGGCGGAGGCGCTGGTGGCCAGCGCCAGGAGGGTGGCGGCGCTCAGGATGCGGAAGGTGGTCATGGGATATTCCTCAACGGGCGAGATGGGCGGTGCAGAAGGCCTGCGGCCGGAATAACAAGCCTAGCTCAGGGGCGCTTGCGCCGACCAGTTGCTGGCGTTCTGCCGGCGCGTCTTTCAAAGGAATTTCACCGCGCCACGATTGCGTCGGATGGCAAAGGCCGGGATACCCGCCGAGGATCACTTTTCATGACTATGGAGTCAGTTTGGTGCGTGCTAGGAATTTCCAACTGTCCCTTGTTGACTTGTCATTGGGGCTCATAGAATGCTTGCACAACCTAGGGGCGCCTCGGTATCTGGGAGCCCTCCTTTTGATGCAATTTTAGACGTCACAACTATAAAAATGTCGATGCAAACCCGAAGTATTTTTAACCTCGGGCACCCGCCAATGGAGTTGGGCAATCCTGGTCAAGGGTTTTACTTCATAGCTGAGGCCCTGTCTGGAGTCTTGTCTGTTCCGGGGAGTGTGGAGCAGCCCATCTCCTTGTTCTTTGGCCTTCCTTATCAGCTTCCGATAGATAAGGATCAGCCCCCTAGGGTATTGGCCTGTGCTTGGGCGTATGACGAATTTCCTCCAGCCTGCAACCGGGCTCCGATTAGTGATTGGCGACGGGGCTTGGAGACGTGTTGCGGTGCATTGGTATTTAGCCAGCAGGCTGCTGGAGCGATCAGGCGGCTGATGGGGGATGACTACCCAGTGCAGGTTTTACCTGCACAACCTGCCGAGCGATTCGCGGGGCTCTGTGCGGATCATGGCGAGCTTCCCCACAAACGCCCACGCATGCTTATGTTTCGTGGGCATCTGCTTGACAGTCCACGTATTGGCTTGTCAGTAGACGGCCTGGCTAGGCTGGAGCCCCAGCTGGAGCGTCAATTTGAGGCCCAGCCGGAATCGGAGCAGCCTGTAGCTCCGCCGGCTGCTCCCGGGGTTATCGAGCGGTTGCGTATTAGTGGCCAACTGGTGTTCAACTGGTGGCATGAGGCGGTTGTCGCTTACGTTTTTTCGGAGGCGCCGCAGCCGGCTGCCACTGCTCCCGAGGTGGCGCCGAGTGAACACCCTCAGCCATCCCTGATTGAACCGGCAGCAACGCCGCCAGAGCAACGGCTGAAACTTTTTGGCACTGTCTACACCTGCATTCTCAGGGCAGAGGATGAGCGTTGTCGTTGGATGGAGCTGTTAACGGCGTTCTGCTGGACTTTCCGAGATGAGCCCAATGCGACACTGGTGCTCAAGTTCACTCACCATAAAGAAACATCCGGTCTGATGCCCTTGCTCACGACCCTTTCTCGATTGTCACCATTCCGTTGTCGGGTAGTCGCGATTAATGCCTTTTTAGAAACTCAGGACTATGCGGCGCTGATTGCCACCTCCGATTATCTTGTTACACCTCACGAGGCCGAGGCATCGGCGCTGACGGCGCAGGAGTTTCTGAGTGCTGGTAGGCCCGTGATTGGGCCCGTGCACGGAGCACTGGCCGACTGGCTGACGGCGGAAAACGCATTTCTGGTGAGCGGTGATATTCAGCCGGCTTACTGGAATGGAGATATCGATAAAAAATTGCATCACCAATCGCTACGCCTGAATTGGACTTCACTCTGTCAGGCCCTGGCAGATAGTTTTCGTATGGCTCAGCAGGCTCCGGAGTGCTATCGCGCCAAGTCCCGAGCGGCACGCACGGGCATGCTGATGCAGGCATCACATGAGCGTATTTCGGAGGTGGTGAGAACGTTTCTGTCTAAAGCCGTACCTGTGCCAACCGGTGCAGATGTCGCGCAGGCGGTCTCATGAGGATTCTTGTCTATTCCGAAACCAGTGCTACGAACTTGCAAAGCCGTCTGGGCACTGCTGAATACAGCTACTTTTTCGTGCTGCGGGAGTTCATCCCGGTTTTAGAGAGCCTGGGCGACGTCCAGGTTGTCGAGCACCCAGAAGATGAGGTTGACGCCGTATATCTAGACTGTTCGCGCCGGGGTGAGCCGTGTGTGTTCCTGAGCTTTTCGCCGCCACACCGGACATTGCTGAATCTGCAGTGCCCGACAATCCCCGTATTCGCCTGGGAGTTTGACAGTATTCCGCACGAAACCTGGCTGGGGCGGCCGGAAGAGGACTGGGGCTGGGTGCTTCGCCAGCTAGGACAGGCTATCACTCATTCGATTTCCACGGTGAGGGCGGCTTATCGGGTGCTGGAGCCGGACTATCCCTTGTTGAACGTACCCGCACCGGTCTGGGATACCTTTGGCTGTTTGCGCGATAGCAAGCGTTATTCTGGGTCATGGCAAGTTCAGGGCAGGGGTACCATATTCGATACCGGTGTATTGGATTTGTCGATGTTTCTCAGGGCCAGCCCGGGACACTGGCATGCAGTGGTGCATGGTCTCCCGACTCCACATGACGACCCTGAGTTGGAGTCTTCCATAAGGAATGAGCTCGATGTCATTCACCGTCGTTTCACGGACAGTGACCTATCGCCCGAAGAGCAGCCTATGGCTCCCCGGTTGCCATCTGAGGGGCAACAATTAGTCATTCCTGCCCCGGGACTGCCTGCCCGAAAGCGGATATTTGATCGACAGTGGTGGAAAATCGGCAAACGTTACGCGATGGCGTGGTACCTCGGTGTAGTTGTTCCGCGACGAGCTTCTCAGGCTGGGGAGCCGGCTCAGCCCGAGCCGCTACCTGAGTCAGTGCCAGATGACTCAGTTCCCCTCGCCCTGTTCCAGTCTGCGTCTTTCGCTCTGGAGCTCGACGGCGTGGTGTTTACCTCGGTATTTAATCCTTACGACGGACGCAAGAACTGGCAAGACATGCTCAGTGCGTTTTGCAGCGCTTTTTCCGACAAAGAAGATGCGGTGCTGTTGTTCAAGCTAACCCATCGCGCCTGTACCCAGCCCATCGTCGAGATGCTGCGCTACCTGGCCCGCTTACCCGCGTTTAGCTGCCGAGTGATCCTCCTCCATGGCTATCTGGAAGATACCGACTACCAAGCCATGGTCAGCGCCACGGCCTATGTGGTCAACGCGTCCTATGGCGAGGGCCAGTGCTTGCCGCTGATGGAGTTTCTGTCCTGCGGCAAGCCGGCGATTGCGCCGAAGCATTCCGGGATGGTCGATTACATTGATGAGTGCATGGCATTTGTTGTCGACAGCTGGGATGAGGCAACTG
This sequence comes from Pseudomonas sp. EGD-AK9, assembly GCF_000465935.2. NCBI lineage: Bacteria > Pseudomonadati > Pseudomonadota > Gammaproteobacteria > Pseudomonadales > Pseudomonadaceae > Pseudomonas > Pseudomonas sp. EGD-AK9. The sequence continues at coordinate 22,237 of NZ_AVOF01000174.1, read as the reverse complement.
GCTGGCCCCATGACCCGCGCTTTGCGACACGTGCGTGTCGCCAGCAGGTCAGTTGGACATCGCTGCGCAATGCGTTTATCAAGGCTTACCACGCCTATCTGAACGAGCCTGACCGATACATGGCGATGTCCGATTATGCGATTGAACGCATGCGTCAGCATTGCTCCCGTGAGGTGGTTAAAGGCAAGCTCAAACCTTTCCTTGAGGCGGCAGCATGCGCATGATTTGGAACAGGTTTATGCGCAGGAGAAAACCAGCTGTTCAAATGGTTCGCCATACAGTCGATTCTCGTTACTGTGGCCTTCATGACGCAGTGCTCAGTGGCTGGTTTAACAACGAGACCGGTGAACTGCACCCCAATTTTTCCATCCGCTCCGCAGATCGCGTTCTGGACTTTGGCTGTGGAGCTGGCGGGGCAACGCAATTCTGTGCCCGTCACCGGGCCAATGTCACATTTCTCGACAGTGATGAGGGAAAAATCACTCATCTCAACCATCTGTTGCGTGATAGCGCTGGTAGTCACCTGGGGATTGTCAACCAGGCACTACCCCTTCCACTGGGTGATGCCTGTTTCAACCGAATAATCGCGCAAGAGGTGCTTGAGCATGTCGATGAACCGTCGGCGGTGCTTGCAGAGCTATACCGGGTTGGCGAACCAGGCGCCCTGTACCTGCTTGCTGTACCGCATGCACGCTCAGAACGTCTGCAGCAGGGTATTGCTCCGGACTCGCACTTCGCAGCGCCCAATCATCAGCATGTCTTTGATGAGGCGATGTTCACCGATCTTGTCCAAGACAGCGGGCTGGAGATCGTCAGCCGTCATGACTTCGGCTTCTATTGGGCATTTTGGATGATGTTGTACTGGGCCGATTTTCAGGCAGAAGGCAAGCAACTGGATGCGGCCACCCACGATTTGATTGCACCACCCTATGCGGAGCTACTCAATGACTGGGCCTCCTTATGGCAGCAGCTTCTGCAACTGCCGGCCGGCCCGGCGATCAAACGCCGGCTCGATGCACTATTGCCTAAGAGTCAGATCGTGGTGGCACGTAAACCTCTATCTGGGAGCCGATGATGCTGGAGCGATTGAAACGCCGTTTTACGCAATTAAAGCCTCAAGAGGCTGTTGTGGCAGTATCAGTTGAGGAGGCCCCGGTATTGTTGCCGGTGGGGCTTATCGATATGGCGCGTAGTGGCTGGTTGAAGAATGACAGCGGCGAGTTGTTTGCAGGCTTTGCTGTGAAGGCCAGCGACAGCCTGCTGGATATTGGCTGTGGCGATGGTGGCTTTACGCTCTTCTGTGGGCGCCAGGGCGCGGAAATCTATGTTGCCGATATCGATGAAGGCAACGTTGAGCGGGCGGTGGCGCGCCTGAGAGAGACTGACGCCCGCGCGGTTCATCCATTGGTCACGGATGCCAATCCTATCCCGCTACCCGATGCCCATCTGGATAAGGTGGTGGCGATGGAAGTGCTGGAGCATGTCGATGATCCGGCAACCTTTTTGGCTGAACTGGTCAGAGTGGGCAAGCCCGGTGCGCAGTACCTAATTTCCGTGCCGGCAGCCCTGAGCGAGCGGTCTCAGCAAGGGATTGCCAGTCCCGCGTATTTCCAAAAACCCAATCACATACACATCTTTGAGCGTGAGGAGTTCGCTCGGCTGGTAAGTGATGCCGGATTGGTCATCGAGCAGCACACCGAATACGGTTTCTACCGCACCCTGTGGTGGTTGTTTTTCTGGGTCAGCGGCCAAAGCTCGCTGGATGGACAGAACGAGGCAATCATCAGGCACTGGGATGCTACTTGGGCTGAACTCTTAAGTCTCCCCCAGGGCGATGCGGTTAAACAGGTGCTGGATGGTATTTTGCCGAAGAGCCAAATCATCGTAGCCCGTAAGAAGTGAACGGCATGAGCCGGCGAATACTCGATATTGAAGTGTTGCGCGGGATCGCAGTCCTACTGGTGGTCATTCATCATGCGCATTTCAATTTCTACAGTTGGACAAACCCAGCCCTGGAGCTGTTTTTCACCTACTTTGGTGGCGCCATTGGGGTAGATCTTTTTTTTGCCATTTCGGGTTTCGTGATTGCGCGGGAGCTGCTGCCCAGACTTGAGCAGGCGGCTGGTGATAACCGAGCACGAGTTGTGCTGGCGTTCTGGGTCAAGCGTGCCTGGCGTTTGTGGTCATCGGCCTGGCTGTGGTTGATGGTGCCGCTGTTGCTGGTGCTACTGCTTAACGACAGTCGAGCCTTTGGTGGCGTAAGGGCCAATGTTGAGGCCACTATGGCCGGATTGCCGCATGTGGCGAACTTTCGCCTGGCCGATGTGTGGGGGCGCCAAGAATACGGTGCCACAGCTGTTTACTGGAGTCTTTCGCTGGAAGAACAGTTCTATTTTCTGCTTCCGCTCCTGGCGTTATGCCTGCGGAAGTACCTGGTCTGGGGTGTCTGTATTATTGCGCTGATGCAACTCATCAGCCCGCGCGACACAATGCTTGCGGTGATCTTCAGGACCGACGCGCTGTGCTTGGGCGTTCTACTGGCCCTGATCAGCCGTACGCGAGCCTATGAACTGGCGCGACCGCACTCTCTCGCCAGCCGCCTGGACAGCACCCTGAGCGTGTTGCTGTTGCTGACATTGCTGCTGACATTCGGGTCGCACCATCTCAACGTTGCACCCTATCGCCTAAGTGTGGTTGCCGTGCTAGTGGCGCTGCTGGTGTTTGTGGCCAGCCATGATGGCAACCTTCTGTTCTATAAACAGGACTGGATACGCCGGCCATTGGTCTGGGTGGGAGAGCGATCCTACGCGATGTACCTGATCCACATCCCCTGCTTCTACCTGGTGCGCGAGCTCTGGCACCGCCACAGTGGTGGCGAGTTGCCGACTCAAGACGCGTTTATGCTGTTCACCTGCTCTGCCGCGCTAATAGTGTTAATTCTGAGCGACCTTAATTACCGCTTTATCGAACTGCCCTTGCGCCGTCGAGGTGCCCGCATTGCCCAGAATTTGCTGCACAAGGAGCCCATGCAGGCCCCTACGGTAAGTGCAACCGATGCGTCACTCGCTAACCGTTAGGAGCCGACATGGCATTCATCTCTTATGCACAGAATTTTGAAGACGTCACACTCTGGCGTGCACTGAGGCTATTCGGGCCGGGCCATTATATTGACGTGGGCGCCAATCACCCCACGCACGACTCGGTGACGCGAGCCTTTTATGAGCGTGGCTGGCGTGGGGTCAATATTGAACCGGTTGAGCACTATCACGAAGCCTTGTGTGCCGAGCGACCAGGGGATGTAAATCTGTGTGTGGCTGTAGGCCCGGCGGCCGGCGAGCTGACCTTTTACGAGAATTGTGACAGCGGGCTCTCCACGCCAAGTGAGGCGATGCGCGAAATGCAGGAGAGCGCGGGCATTCAGTTCGTACCACGCACAGTGCGGGCAATGCGACTGGACGCTATTTGTCAGGATTATTTGCCGACGGACAAGCCATTTCATTTCCTCAAGATCGATGTCGAGGGCTTCGAGTTGCAGGTGCTGCAGAGCATGGACTTTTCTCGGTGGCGCCCTTGGATCGTTGTATTGGAGTGTCCGTTTGACAAGCAACCGGACTGGGAGGAGTTGATGATCGCTGCCGGTTATCAGCATGCCTATGGCGACGGTATCAATCGTTATTGGGTGGCCAGCGAGCGCGATCACCTGTTGCCGGCGTTCTCCTTGCCACCCAATATCTTGGACGAATTTAAGCTGTGTCCAGGGCATGTGCTGGCGAGTGAAGGGCCGGAGGTACAGACGTTACGCGATGCCTTGATGCAAGCCCAGCAACAACTGCAAACGCTGCAGGGTAGCCGCTCATGGCGGTTAGTCCGGCGCCTGGCTCGGATGAAAGCTACCCTAGGCAGGTTTCTCTGACAGGAGGAGAGTCAGGCATGGCTAGTTCGCTGCTGGTTACGGGGCTGAGCGGTTTTGTTGGGCGGCATGTGCAGGCGCAGCTTCCGTCTACCTGGCAATTACTGCAGACGCCTCAGCTTAATGTGCTCGACAGCGCCTCCCTCAACGATGCCTTGGTTCAGGGTTGCCCGGATGCGGTCATTCACCTTGCTAGCCAGACGTTTGTCCCGGAATCATTCCGTGACCCGCAGGCCACGCTCCAGGTCAATCTTCTGGGCACCCTTAATGTATTGCAGGCGCTGAAGCGTCACGGCTTCAATGGCAGTTTCCTGTACGTCAGTTCCGGTGATGTGTATGGTCGTGTCGATGATCAGGCGTTACCGATCAGTGAGCTGCAATTGCCGCAGCCGCGTAACCCCTATGCGGTGAGCAAGGTGGCTGCGGAACTTCTGTGTCAGCAATGGAGTTATGCCGAGCCTTGGCGAATTATGGTTGCACGCCCCTTCAATCATGTCGGCCCCGGGCAGCGAACAGATTTTGTCGTTGCGGACATGGCCAGGCAGTTGGTGCGTGTGAAAAAAGGACTGCAAGCGCCTCGTCTTGAGGTCGGGGATGTGGAGGTCACGCGTGACTTTCTGGATGTACGAGACGTTGTCTCGGCGTATTTCAGCCTGCTCGAGAGTGGCACAGGTGGTGAGATTTACAATGTGTGCTCCGGTCGAGAGCGATGTGTTCGGGACTTGATCGAACAGATGGTGCAATTGGCCGGTGTAGAGGTTGATCTGATTCAGAACCCTGTCCGATTTAGGCTGGCTGAACAACGCCGGGTTGTTGGGTGTGCTGAAAAACTCCTGAGAGATACTGCATGGGCACCGGTAATCCCCATAAAACAAACTCTGCAAGACGTATTGGATGAATTCCAGGCGCAGTTGTAGAGAGCAGCTGGCTGTAAAAGGGGCAGGCATGTGTAGGGCACTATCGCCTGATGGTTAGGCATTGATGGGTGCGCTGATTGCCCGCTGTGAAGGGCATCTGCTAGACAAATAAAGATTCGGGCTAGATATGATCCTGGCGTGTTGAGTGGCGAGACAAGAAATGACAAAAAACGCTTTGCTTACAGGTATTACCGGCCAGGATGGCGCCTATCTCGCCAAGCTGCTGCTGGAAAAAGGCTATCGGGTCCATGGTCTGGTGGCCCGGCGCAGTACCGACACACGTTGGCGTCTGCGTGAGCTGGGTATCGAGCGGGAGATCAATTACCTGGACGGGGATCTGGCCGACGCCTGCTCCGTGCAGCGTGCACTGCTCAAGGCCGGTCCGGACGAGGTGTACAACCTCGGCGCGCAAAGTTTCGTCGGCTCGTCCTGGGACCAGCCGGTCACGACCGGCATCGTCGACGGTCTGGGCGTCACCCATATGCTCGAGGCCATTCGCCAGTTCAGCCCGCAGAGCCGTTTCTACCAGGCCTCGACCAGCGAGATGTTCGGCCTGATCCAGGCCGAGCGGCAGGACGAGAGCACGCCGTTCTATCCACGCAGTCCCTACGGCGTGGCCAAGCTCTATGGCCACTGGATCACCGTGAACTACCGCGAGAGCTTCGGCCTGCATGCTTCCAGCGGCATCCTGTTCAACCACGAGTCGCCGCTGCGCGGTATCGAGTTCGTCACCCGCAAGGTCACCGACGCGGTGGCGCGGATCAAGCTCGGCAAGCAGCGCGAGTTGCGCCTGGGCAACATCGACGCCAAGCGTGACTGGGGCTTTGCCGGCGATTATGTCGAAGCCATGTGGCTGATGCTGCAGCAGGAACAGGCCGACGACTATGTGGTGGCCACGGGGGTGACCACCACGGTGCGGGACATGTGCCGCATCGCCTTCGAGTATGTCGAGCTGAACTATGAGGATCATGTGGTGATCGATCCGGCGTTCTTCCGTCCGGCCGAGGTCGAGGTACTGCTCGGCAATCCGGGCAAGGCCGAGCGGATGCTCGGCTGGACGCCGAAGACCAGCCTGGAAAGCCTGATCCGCATGATGGTCGATGCCGATCTCGTTCGCGTAGCCAAGGAGTAGGCCGATGTTGTTTCCCGTGATTCTGTCCGGCGGCGCCGGTACCCGTTTATGGCCGGTTTCCCGCGAAGGCCATCCCAAGCCGTTCATGGCCCTGCCGGACGGCGAGTCGCTGCTGCTCAAGACCTATCGCCGGGCGGGCGCCCTGCTGGCCGACGGCGGCGAGATCGTCACGGTGACCAACCGCGATTACTACTTCCAGAGCAAGGACGAGTTCGCCGCGGCCAGGCTGCCGCAGCGGCGCGCCCGTTACCTGCTCGAGCCGCTGGGGCGCAATACCGCGCCGGCGATTGCCGCGGCCGCGCTGGCGCTGCGCGAACGGCATGGCGACCAGGCGATCATGGTGGTGATGCCGGCCGATCATCTGATTCGCGACAGCGAGGCGTTCGTTGCCGCGGCCAGGCAGGCGGCGACTCTGGCGCAGGATGGCTACCTGGTGACCTTCGGCATCCGCCCGACTCGTGCGGAAACCGGTTTCGGCTATATCGAGGCGGGCGACGCGCTGGGCGGCGATGGCGCCGCCCGGGTTGTACGTTTCGTCGAGAAGCCGGATCGCCAGACGGCCGAGCATTACCTGGCCAGCGGCCGCTTCCTGTGGAACTCCGGCATGTTCTGCTTCAGCGTCGGCAGCCTGCTCCGCGAGCTCGCCGAACAGGCACCGCAGTTGCTCGAACAGGTCGCCGCCTGCGTCGCCGCCAGCCCGGCGCTGCAACAGGGCGAACTGGCGCAGCAGGAGCTGAACGCCGAGCTGTTTGCCGAGTTGCCGGATATTTCCATCGACTACGCACTGATGGAGCGTTCGGACAGGGTAGCGGTGGTGCCGGCGGCTTTCGACTGGAGCGATATCGGCTCCTGGAACGCCCTGAGCGAGCTGGTCGAGGCGGATGCGCAGAACAATCGCGCGGCCGCCGATGCGCTGTTCATCGACAGCCGCAACAACTTCGTGCAGAGCGAGGCGCGTCTGGTGGCGGCGGTCGGGGTCGACGACCTGATCGTGATCGACACCGCGGATGCCTTGCTGATCGCCCACGCCGAGCGCGCGCAGGACGTGCGCCAGGTGGTCAAGCAGTTGAAGGCCAGCGAGCATGACGCTTATCGCCTGCACCGCACGGTGAGCCGTCCCTGGGGCACCTACACGGTGCTCGAGGAGGGCCCGCGCTTCAAGATCAAGCGCATCGTGGTCAAGCCGGGTGCGGCGCTGTCGCTGCAGATGCATCACCACCGCAGCGAGCACTGGGTGGTGGTGCAGGGTATGGCGCGAGTGGTCAATGGCGGCGAGCCGCGGCTGGTCAGCGCCAACGAATCGACCTTCATCCCCGCTGGACACAAGCACCGCCTGGAGAACCCCGGGGTGATCGATCTGGTGATGATCGAAGTGCAGAGCGGCGAGTACCTGGGGGAGGACGATATCGTCCGCTTCGAGGATCAGTACGGCAGGGCTCCTGTCTGACGATGTGAGGGGGGGGCACCTCGCGGCTCCCAAGTTGAGAACATTGGGGCTCGTACGTAGAAGGGCTTGGCTCCGCTGTTTAAAGGTGTTGATCGCTGGGTGTGGGTAGGCGGAAGGTCATGGTGCGTAACGTGGGTTTGAAATCCGGGCTGTCACTGGCCTGGATGCTGGCCAAGCAAGATATAAAAAATCGCTATGCGAGCTCCTATGCCGGTATCGCTTGGAGCATTGGCGTACCGCTGTTGTATGCGGTGATCAATGTCGTGGTGTTTTCCATTTTGATGAATGGGCGTATGGGAGTGCGCTACGGGGATATCCCATTTGCGCTGTTCTATTTTCTGCCGTTTTCCCTGTGGATATTTTTCTCCGACATGGTGAATCGCAGCACAATGGTGCTGCGGGAGTACGGTTATCTGATCAACAAGATTGCGTTCCCTTTTTGGGTGCTGCCGTTGGTACCAATGCTATCGGCCTTGATCAGCCAGGCGATCATTCTGGTAATTGTGGCAGGGCTAATGATGTACAAGGGTATCCCTATGGCTGATACCGCGTACATCTATGTGTTGGCGTGGGGAGCCTGTTTGATATTGTCGTTAGGGCTCGCTTACGGCATTTCGGCGTTGGCGATGTACATCCCTGACCTTGCGCAGATCATTCCGGTGGTGGTCAATATCCTCTTTTGGCTGACACCAATTTTGTATCCAGCCACGTTGGTTGAAGATCATGGTCCGCTGTGGGTGCGTGGAATAATCATGGACTACAACCCTTTCTATTACCTAGTCGAGATCTCCCGGCACGCGGTCTATGGCACGGGGGAGATTATGTGGGGGGCGCTGCTTAAGGTGTCTGTTCTTTCTCTGGTGATCCTGGCGTGCGGTGTCGCGATATTCCGCAAGCTGAAATCTGCTTTTGCCGATGTGATTTGACGGGGCTGTGTGGGCGTGACAAATCGTACGAATTCCAGCCCGATCATCGAGCTGAGCAACGTTTCAAAGATCTACCAGACCTACAGCAGTCCGCAGCATCGGCTGATCGAGCTGCTCACAGGTGGACGCAGGCGCTATGCCCATGAGGTCAGAGCGCTTGATGATGTGTCATTGACGCTGGAGCGCGGCAGTCGCCTGGGCATTGTAGGGGAAAATGGCAGCGGCAAGAGCACGTTGCTCAAGATCCTAGCCGGTGTGCTGACTCCGAGCTCCGGTAGCGTGAGGGTTGAGGGACGAATTTCCGCGCTACTGGAACTTGGCGCAGGATTTAACCCTGAGCTGCCTGGGCGTGAGAATATCCGGCAGTTTTGTATGTTGCATGGGATGAGTCGTGCTCAGACCGATGAGGCGGTGCCTCATATTATTCAGTTCAGCGAGTTGCGTGATGCTGTGGATCACCCGGTCAAGACCTATAGCAGCGGGATGGCGATGCGCCTGGGGTTCGCATGTGCGGTATACGTAGAGCCGGATATCCTCATTGTCGATGAGGCGCTGAGCGTTGGTGACGCTTATTTTCAAAACAAGTGTCTGCACAAGATCAAGTCGTTGCTCGATTTGGGTACCACCTTCATTTACGTAACCCATGCGGCAGATTCCATTCGATCGCTATGTCAGCAGGGCATCTGGATGAACAAGGGGCATGTGCGTATGTGCGGCGCCTCGGCGGCGGTGGGTGCCGAGTACCAGAAAGAAGTGTTCCGGCGCATGGTGCAGTCGGGTCTGGTCGATCAGCCCGACAAGGTGCGGGCAAGCACTGCAACGGTTGCAAGTCGAGGTGAGGCGCTAAGTGCACGTCAGGCTGCTTTTGCTGAGCGGGTTGCCCCGTTGCGTACGGGCAGTGGTGAGGCACACATCCTCGACATCGTGTTGCGTGATGAGCATGGCGTGGAGTCTGATCGTGTTGGCTTCAACCGCCCATGCAAGGTGGAGGTGGTCTATCGTGCCCAACAGCCGCTGCCGCCTGACTACGGCATCACTTTGGGGATTGCCGATAGCAGCGGAAGGCAGATTATGCATTTCAATTCGGCGCAGGAAGGTATTTACCTGTCTAGCGACGGGCTGCAAGCGCCCCAGGTCATCGAATTCGAATTCACCAGCCCTCTGTGTCCAGGTGAGTACGGGTTGATGGCGGGTATCGCCGTATGTACCCCCAATCCAGTGAACAAGGGGCAACTGATGTTGGGTAAGGTTGTGGACTATTGCGTTGGGGGCGCACGTTATGCAGTGCTCTATCCAGACGGTGAACAGGTGTACAACCTGTGGGGCCTGGCATACGCGCCTTGTAAAATTTCAGCCGCGACATTGGGATAAATATAAGGGAACGACTCGTAAGTGGTTGACTTAGCGGACAATCGGTCGCGTTGTGAGAACCCTGTAGGGGGGACTAGATGAAGTGGCCAAATTGGTTGCGTCGACGCGTGGCGCCGGACTATCGGCTTGTTCGGGCGCGTGCTTTGGACTTACCGCCGTTTGACTTTGCAATTCACGCTATTGGTGATGAGTGCATTTCGCGCAATCTGGCCCGGGATGGTATTTGGGAGCCGTTCGAAACTACGGTATTTGGGCGCCTTTGCCAGTCCGGTGATCGGGTGCTGGATTTGGGGGCCAATATAGGCTGGTACAGCGTGCTGGCGGCCAAACTGGTGGGCTCCAATGGCATGGTAACCGCGTTTGAGCCGGATGCCGCGAATGTTGAACTGTTGCGCCGCAACGTTTCTATGGTCGATTGCCATGGTGTCGTGCAGGTCAATCATTGCGCGGTAAGTGATCTTCATGGCCAGATGTCGTTGTATCGTTCTGGCAACAATCTTGGCGATCACCGACTGTTTAGTGATGGCAGCGCACGTGAGGTCGCCACAGTGCCGGTCACCACGCTCGATGCTTATTACGCTGATACACGTACGTCGTTGCCGAATATTATCAAGTCCGACACACAAGGCTCGGAGGCGCGCATTCTGCGCGGAGCAGCGCAGCTGCTGGCAAGCGGTTGGCGGCCACTGATGATTATTGAATTCTGGCCATTTGGTCTGACTCGTTCGGGCGATGATCCCATGGCGCTTGCATGTCAACTGCAGGCGCTAGGTTATCGCCTGTATGAGGTGTCCGAACACACTCCAAGGCTGCGCAATTTGCAGCCTGAGACATTAGAGCGGCGTATGAGTGAGGATATATCCCCACAGAGTTGGGGCTTCTTGAATCTACTGTGTGTAGCGGAAGGTTGCACGCGTATGAACGACCTAGTGGATCTGATCGGTTGAGCAATAGCCAACGGGAGTATTGAAGGCATATGCGCCTGCTAATTGAATGTACTTACGTCTTTGAACACCCGGATTTGAATTCGGGGATTCAGCGAGTGGTGCGTAATGTCATAAGTGAGCTGCAACGTGCGAACGCCGGCTGTGAGTGTATTCCGGTGATCATGCAGGAGGGCCAGCTCAAGCGCGTTATTTCTCTACTTCCGCCCGCCTCACAGCCACTGTCCTGGCAGCGCAAGTGGGCGCAGAGGCTTGACCGGTTGAGACTGCGTTATTGGGGAGCGTACTCAGCGTTAATCAATCGTGCACCTGTGTTGGCCAGCACTGCACTGCGCTGGCCGTTTTTTACCTTCTGCCGGGTACTCAACCTCTCGATCACGGTACCGTTGCGAGCTTTTCTTTGGTTGGATCGACGCAATGTGGCTGCCTTGCAACGTAGCGAGCCGATGGATATCGCTGAGGGGGACGTTTTCCTGCTGCTCGATTCCTCCTGGCATCTGGACTTCTACGATCTGGCTGAGCGTCTCAAGGCGCGGGGTGCCAGCATCATTAGCGTGGTCTATGACCTGATACCGCTGATGCAACCACAATTTTGCGATGCGGGTTTGACTCGGGTGTTTGAACGATGGTTTGACTGGGTTGCGAAAACTGCCGACGGGTTTTTGTGTATTTCCCGTACTGTTGAGGATGATGTGCGGCATGCAGTTGCAGCACGCCTGGGGCAGGAGTTAGCCGATTCACGACAGTTTGAACATTTCTATCTGGGCTCGGAGCTTGATCTGACTCAGCGCGATCCTGAACTGGATTCTGAGATCGAAACGGTGTTCGTATCGAATGAGCCGGTTTATCTGATGGTCAGCACCATTGAACCCAGGAAGAATCATGCTTATTTGTTGGATGCTTTTGAGCGGATATGGGCTCGGGGAATAAAGGCGCGCTTGTGTATCATTGGCAAGGTGGGATGGAAAAGTGAGGAGTTGATCGGGCGTATACAGAGGCATCCGCAACTCAGCCGCCAGTTGTTTGTATTCAACCAGCTTAATGATTCGGGACTGGAGTACGCCTACGCTCGAGCTAGTGCGTTGGTGTTCCCCTCGCATGCGGAGGGCTTTGGGCTACCCATGGTTGAAGCCATGCAGCGCGGTGTGCCGGCCATGGTCAGTGATATTCCCGTCTTCCGAGAAATCGGCGGTGACTTTGCCGCGTACTTTGATCTGGGCGACCCTGAGGCATTGGCCAAATTAGTTGAGGGGCATATCAACAGTGGCGTCTTCCCTGCCGGTAAATCGCTAGCTGACTGGCGGTGGATTGGTTGGCGCGAGGCCAGTCTGCAATTACTCGACAGAACGTTAAGCATTGCCGGACGAATTGAGCAGGCTGATGAGAAACCCGCTCTCCGTCGCGCTTAACGCCACTATCCTGCGGGCACCGCGTACTGGTATTGGTCAGTACGTTGCGTCGTTGGCCTCGGCATTGGCTGCGCAGCAACTTGTCCAGCCACAGCTGTTTACTGGTCTAGGCTGGCAGCAATCCGTGCCTGAAGCGGCGATGCCCGGCTATTCGCAATTGAGTCGTTTGGTCAAATCGGTCGTGCCCAAGGCCTATCAGGTGCGACGTGCTGTGGAACAGAGGCTTTTCACTCAGGGGGTTGGACGCCTGCAGCCAGCGCTGTATCACGAGCCCAGCTTGTGGCCATTCGAGTTCGATGGCCCGATGCTGATGACCCTGCACGACCTGACCCATGTCCACTATCCGCAGACGCAGCCGGCAGATCGCCTGGCCGAAATCGCCAGGTGCGTCGAGCCCGCGCTGGAACGGGCGCGGGTCATCCTCACCGACTCGCAGTTCGTTGCCGACGAGTTGCAGCGGCATTACGGCGTGGCGCGCGAGCGCCTCAAGGTGGCCCCGCTGGGTTATGCCCAGCGCTTTCATCCGCGACCGCTGGCCGATCTGGGCCGGGTAACGGCGCCGCTGGGCGTGACGCCGGGCGCCTACCTGCTCTGCGTCGGCACCCTCGAACCACGCAAGAACCTGGCGCTGGCGCTGCGCGCCTACGCGCTGCTGCCCGAGGCGGTGCGCCGGCGTTACCCGCTGCTGATCGCCGGCATGGCCGGCTGGCGTCGAGACGACTTTGCCGCCGAACTGCAGGCGGCCCTGGCCAGCGGGCAGGTGCGTCTGCTCGGCTACCTGGACGACGAGCGCCTGGCCGAGTTGCTGGCGGGAGCACGCATGCTGTTGTTCCCCTCGCTCTATGAGGGGTTCGGTTTGCCCGTGCTGGAGGCGATGGCCAGCGGTGTGCCGGTGCTGCTGTCGCCAAGCTCGGCACTGCCGGAGGTGGCAGGGACGGCTGGAACCTATGTCGAGGCCGGCGACCCCGAAGGCTGGTGCCGTGCCATCCTGCGCCTGATCGAGGATCAGGCCGAATGGCAGGCGCGCCGGGTGGCGGGCCTAGAGCAAGCGCAGGGCTTCTCCTGGAAGCGTTGTGCAGGTATTACCGCTGCCGCCTATCGGCAGGCGTTGGAGCACTGAATGCGCGTTCTGCACTTGTTCAAGACCTACCTGCCGGAAACCGTCGGCGGCATCGAGCAGGTTATTTTCCAGATATGCCAGAGCGGGATTGCCCATGGCATCCAGGGCGAGGTGCTGACCCTCAGCGCCGAAGACGGGCCGTCCGAGCTGATGGTGGCGGAACATCGTGTGCACCGGGCCAAGCTCGATCTGCAGCTGGCCTCGACGGGCTTTTCCTACAGCGTCCTGGCGCGACTGAAGGCATTGGCGGCCGAGGTGGACCTGATCAACTACCACTTTCCCTGGCCGTTCATGGATCTGCTGCACTTCGCTGCGCGTATCGACAAGCCGACGGTGGTGACCTACCACTCCGACATCATTCGCCAGAAATACCTGCTCAAGCTCTATCGGCCGCTGATGAACCGTTTTCTCAGCAGCACCGACCGTATTGTCGCGGCTTCGCCGAACTACCTGGAGACCAGCGAGGTCCTCAAGCGGTATCGGCACAAGACCTCGATCATCCCCTATGGTCTGGACAAGACCACCTACCCGGTGCCTTCGGCGAGCGTTCTGGATGCTTGGCGGCAGCGTTTCGGTCCGCGCTTCTTCCTGTTCGTCGGGGTCATGCGCTATTACAAGGGGCTGCACATCCTCCTGAATGCCGCCCAGGGGACGGGCTACCCCATAGTGATAGTCGGGGCCGGGCCGCTTGAGCTGGAGTTGCGTGCTCAGGCCCAGGCGCTGGGGCTGGCGCACGTGCATTTTGCCGGGCGTCTAGGCGAAGAAGACAAGGCGGCGCTGCTGCAGCTGTGCAGCGCGATCGTGTTCCCGTCGCATCTGCGCTCCGAAGCCTTCGGCATCTCCCTGCTGGAGGGTGCCATGTACGGCAAGCCGATGATCTCCAGCGAGATAGGTACCGGTACCAGCTATATCAATGTCCACGGTGAAACGGGGCTGGTGGTGCCGCCCAGCGATCCGCAGGCGTTTCGCCAGGCCATGCGTACACTCTGGGACAATCCCGAACTGGCGCTGCAGATGGGGCTCAAGGCCAAGCAGCGTTATGAGCAGCTGTTTACCGCACAGCGCATGGGGCTGCGGACGGCGCAGCTGTATCGCGAACTGCTCGAGAGCAAATCACGGCACTGAAGATGAAGAACGGACTGTTCCGAGACAATTGCTCTATTGCGCTTGAGCCTGTGCGCAACTGTGCTGCTAAGCGCCGCGGCTGCTCGGCCCAGATAAAACGAAAGCCCCATCGCAGCAGAGACGATGGAGCCTTCAGAAGAGCCCAACTTGGAGGGAGCAAAATCGGTGAATCAGCGCCAGAACGGCTTGCTCAGCTCGGCGTAACGCTGGTTTTCGCTGATGCCGGCGTCGGCCAGCAGGCGGGCATCCAGTCGAGCCAGTTGACGGCGGCTGACGATGCGGCGCTGCCACAGGCTGAGGGTGGCGATCAGGCGCAGCGGCCAGGAGGCCTGGTGGCTGGCGGTGCTGTGTTGGTGAAACAGGTCGGAACTGAGGGTACGTTCCATGGTGGTCATCCTTCCGCTTGTGGCGGCGCTGGTGTTTGCTTTCGATGGGCAAATTATCGCGAGCGGGGCGACGACCCAGTAGTCACAGCTGGATTAAATTGTTGTGCTATTAGATAGGTTGCTTTGTAACTGTTTCGCCTGAAACGGAGCTAACTGTACTGGTCATAAGTGAAATGGCTGGGTGCAACCGGACAATGCGAGAAAATCGCCTGCATGAGGCCTCGATTGCAGTGGCTATCAAGCGGTACAGTTTTAAATTGATCCGCTATGGCGGCTGACCTGAGGTTCAGCTTTTCCCTGTCTCCCGGGCACAAAAAACCCGGCGCAAGGCCGGGTTTCCTGTCTAACTGGTCAGGGCTTAGTCCACGGCCTTGACCATGTCCTCGATGACCTTCTTGGCGTCGCCGAAGACCATCATGGTCTTGTCCATGTAGAACAGTTCGTTGTCCAGGCCGGCATAGCCGCTGGCCATCGAGCGCTTGTTGACGATCACGGTCTTGGCCTTGTAAGCCTCGAGGATCGGCATGCCGGCGATCGGCGACTTAGGATCGTTCTTCGCCGCCGGGTTGACCACGTCGTTGGCGCCGAGCACCAGCACCACGTCGGTCTGGCCGAACTCGGAGTTGATGTCCTCCATCTCGAACACCTGCTCGTAGGGCACTTCGGCCTCGGCCAGCAGCACGTTCATGTGGCCGGGCATACGCCCGGCCACCGGGTGGATCGCGTACTTCACGGTCACGCCGCGGTGGGTCAGCTTCTCCGCCAGTTCCATCAGCGCGTGCTGGGCACGGGCCACGGCCAGGCCGTAACCGGGCACGATCACCACGGTGTCGGCGTTGGTCAGCAGGAAGGCGGCGTCGTCGCTTGATCCCGACTTCACGTTGCGTTCCTGCTGCGCGCCACCGGCGGCGCCGGCGTCGGCATCGGCGCCGAAGCCGCCGAGGATGACGTTGAAGAACGAGCGGTTCATCGCCTTGCACATGATGTACGAGAGGATGGCACCGGACGAACCGACCAGGGAGCCGGCC
This sequence comes from Pseudomonas sp. EGD-AK9, assembly GCF_000465935.2. Lineage (NCBI taxonomy): Bacteria > Pseudomonadati > Pseudomonadota > Gammaproteobacteria > Pseudomonadales > Pseudomonadaceae > Pseudomonas > Pseudomonas sp. EGD-AK9. The sequence continues at coordinate 6,522 of NZ_AVOF01000174.1, read as the reverse complement.
ACGATCAGCATCGAGTTGTTCAGCGAGAAGCCGATACCGGCCGCCGCCCAGCCCGAGTAACTGTTGAGCATCGACACCACCACCGGCATGTCGGCACCGCCGATCGGGATGATGATCAGCACGCCGATGACGAAGGCCAGCGCCACCAGCACGGCGAAGGCGGTGATGTCGCCGGTGAAGGTGTAGAACAGGCCCAGGCCCATGATGGCCAGGCCGACCAGCAGGTTGACCAGGTGCTGGCCCTTGAACACCACCGGGGCGCCCTGGAACAGGCGGAACTTGTACTTGCCCGACAGCTTGCCGAAGGCGATCACCGAACCGGAGAAGGTGATGGCGCCGATGGCCGCGCCGAGGAACAGCTCCAGGCGGTTGCCGGCCGGAATCGCGTTGCCCAGGGCCGCGACTATGCCCAGCGACTGCGGCTCGACGACCGCGGCGATGGCGATAAATACCGCGGCCAGGCCGATCATGCTGTGCATGAAGGCGACCAGCTCGGGCATCTTGGTCATCTCGACGCGCTTGGCCATGATGGTGCCGACGCTACCACCGACCAGCAGGCCGACGATGACGAAGCCCAGGCCCTGCACGGCCAGTTCGCTGCCGAGCTTGTGGATCAGGCCGACCGTGGTGACGATGGCGATGGCCATGCCGACCATGCCGAACAGGTTGCCGCGCCGCGACGAAGTCGGGTGCGACAGACCCTTGAGCGCCTGGATGAAGCAGATCGAGGCGACGAGGTAGAGAACAGTGATCAGGTTCATGCTCATGGTCAGTGCTTCTCCGCCTGCGCTTTCGGCGCCTTCTTCTTGAACATTTCCAGCATGCGTCGGGTCACCAGGAAGCCACCGAACACGTTGACCGCGGCCAGGGCCACGGCCAGGGTGCCCATGGCCTTGCCCAGCGGGGTGACGGTGAGGGCGGCGGCCAGCATGGCGCCGACGATGACGATCGCGGAAATCGCGTTGGTCACGGCCATCAGCGGGGTGTGCAGGGCCGGGGTGACGTTCCACACCACGTGGTAGCCGACGTAGATGGCCAGCACGAAGATGATCAGGTTGTAGATGCCGTCGGAAATCAGATCCATGTCTCTACTCCTTAGCCGTTCTTGCGCACGACTTCGCCGGCGTTGCACATCAGGCAGGCCGCGACGATGTCGTCTTCGAGGTTGAGCTGGAACTGGCCTTCCTTGTCGATCACCAGCTTGAGGAAGTCCAGCAGGTTGCGTGCATAGAGGGCGGAGGCGTCCGCCGGCACCAGCGCGGCCAGGTTGGTGTGGCCCACCAGGGTCACGCCGTGCTTGACCACCACCTGGTCGGCCTCGGTCAGCGGGCAGTTGCCGCCCTGCGCCGCGGCCAGGTCGACGACCACCGAGCCCGGCTTCATCTCAGCCACTGTGCTCTCATGGAGCAGTGTCGGCGCCTTACGACCCGGAATGAGGGCAGTCGTGATGACAATATCGGCCTGCTTGGCGCGCTCGTGCACGGCCTTGGCCTGGCGCTCCATCCAGGATTGCGGCATGGGCCGGGCATAGCCGCCGACCCCCTGGGCGCATTCGCGTTCTTCATCGGTCTCGAACGGCACGTCGACGAACTTGGCGCCGAGCGACTCGATCTGTTCCTTCACCGCCGGACGCACGTCGGAGGCCTCGATCACCGCACCCAGGCGCTTGGCCGTGGCGATGGCCTGCAGACCGGCGACGCCGGCGCCGAGGATGAGGATACGCGCGGCCTTCACGGTACCGGCGGCGGTCATCAGCATCGGCATGAAGCGCGGGTAATGGTGCGCGGCCAGCAGCACCGCCTTGTAGCCGGCGATATTGGCCTGCGAGCTCAGGACGTCCAGGCTCTGTGCGCGCGAGGTGCGCGGCGCGGCTTCCAGGGCGAAGGCGGTGATGCCGCGGGTGTTCATCCGCGCGATGGTGTCGTTGCAGAACGGGTTGAGCATGCCGACCAGCACGGCGCCGGTCTTCATATGCGCCAGTTCGGCCTCGGTCGGCGCGAGCACTTTCAGCACCAGGTCGGCGCCGAGGGTGGCGGCGTCGTTGCCGATGATCGCGCCGGCGGCGGTATAGGCCGCGTCGGGAATGCTGGCGCTGACGCCAGCACCGGCCTGGACGGTCACCTGGTGGCCTTGGCCGACCAGCTTCTTGACGGTCTCGGGCGTCGCGGCAACCCGCGTCTCCCCGGCGTGGGTTTCGAGAGGAACACCGATGTGCACTTCTAATCTCCTGCGTGATCTTTTGGGTGAACCGGCGTACTGCGCTGGCACGCTGGCGATTGGGGATCAGCACATAACCTGCCAGTTGGCGGCGGGCGCGGCGATTGTGCAATCGAACGCAGACCCTTACAAGAAGTTATGGAGTAAAAAAAATGGATTACTACAAGTAATAGGTCTATGAGAGATTTTTATACCGCGTGCAGGCCGCGCCGCACCTGAGGGGAAGCAGGTTTGCTGGGGCCTGTGCGGTCTGCCGGTCATTCATCGAACGAATGACCGTTGGTCGAATCGACTGAGGTGTAAAAAGCGGCGAACGGAGCGTTCAGAATAGTGGAATGCCCCGAAAGTGCTGGGCGTGACGCGAATCGAGGCTGTTGCGGCGTTGTAGTGTGACCGGCATGACACTACCTGTCCTCGTTGCGAGTCTTGTCTGCCGTTCTTGTCGCCTTTGTGGGCGGGTCATAAGCGCTGCAGGGGCGCTATCCCTGGCGGTAGGCGCCGGCTTGCAGCAGCAACCAGTCGCGAAATGCCTGGAGCGCTGCCGACTCGGCCTTGCGCTCCGGCACCATCAGGTAATAGGCGCGGTCGTTGTGGGGGGCGGCGCGGTCGAGGGCGACCACCAGGCTGCCATCCTCCAGTTCGCGCTGGATCAGGAAGGGTGGGATCAGCGCGACGCCCATTTCATGGCGCGCGGCCTGGGCGAGCATGGAGAACAGCTCCAGGCGTGGGCCGGTCATGTCGCGGGCCACGCTCAGGCCCTGGGCAGCGAACCACTGGCGCCAGGCATAGGGGCGGGTGGTCTGCTGCAGCAGGGGTAGCGCGGCAATCTGCTCGGCGCTGACCGGCTGCTTGCCCAGCAATGCCGGGCTACATACCGGCAGCAGGTGCTCATGCATCAGGAAATGCGCCTCGGTGCCCGACCATTCGGCATCGCCGTAGTAGATGGCGGCATCGAAGTGGGTGTCGGCGAACAGAAAGGGGCGGGTGCGGTTGGTCAGGTGTACCGTCACCTCCGGATGCAATTGTTGGAAGGCGCGTAGCCGCGGCAGCAGCCATTGGGTGCCGAAGGTCGGCACCACCGCCAGCTCGATGCTGCTGGTGCCCTGGTTGCCCATCAGCGCCAGGGTGTCGCGCTCCACGGCATCGAGTTGCGCCGCCACCTTGCGGCTATAGGCGACCCCGGCCTCGGTCAGCACCACGCCGCGCCGCGAACGACGGAACAGTTCCACATTGAGAAAACTCTCCAGGCCGCCGATCTGCCGGCAGATGGCGCTCTGGGTCAGGCTGAGCTCGTCGGCGGCCTTGGTGAAACTCTGGTGGCGCGCGGCGGACTCGAAGGCGACCAGGGCGGCGGTGCTGGGGATCTTGCGGCGCATTTATGCCAAAGCCTCACTCATAAGCGATATATCTTGGTGATTAAGCTATCTCGAAGTGAGAAAAAAGCACAGGTCTGTGCGTATTCTGCGTTTGTCCAATCGGCAAGTCAGGCCTAGGATCAATGCCATTCGGGTCGGCTCGGCCGACCGCTCACTTCACCGCTTCGAGGTTTCTCGCAATGGCCAAGGCAAGCTTCAACTGGATCGACCCGCTGCTGCTGGATCAACAGCTCACCGAAGAAGAGCGCATGGTGCAGGGCAGCGCCCGGCAGTTCGCCGCCGACAAGCTGGCCCCGCGCGTGCTGGAGGCCTTCCGGCACGAGCGCACCGACCCGGCGATCTTCCGCGAGATGGGCGAGACCGGCCTGCTCGGCGCCACCATTCCCGAAGCCTATGGCGGCAGCGGCCTGAACTACGTGTGCTACGGCCTGATCGCCCGCGAAGTGGAGCGCATCGACTCCGGCTATCGCTCGATGATGAGCGTGCAGTCCTCCCTGGTGATGGTGCCGATCTTCGAGTTCGGCAACGAAGCCACCAAGCAGAAGTACCTGCCGAAACTGGCCAGCGGTGAATATATCGGCTGCTTCGGCCTGACCGAGCCGAACCATGGTTCCGATCCGGGCTCGATGGTGACTCGCGCCAAGAAGGTCGACGGTGGCTATCGCCTGAGCGGCAGCAAGATGTGGATCACCAACAGCCCGATCGCCGACGTGTTCGTGGTCTGGGCCAAGGACGATGCCGGCGAGATCCGCGGCTTCGTCCTGGAGAAGGGCTGGCAGGGCCTGTCCGCTCCGGCCATCCACGGCAAGGTCGGCCTGCGCGCCTCGATCACCGGCGAGATCGTCATGGACAACGTGTTCTGCCCCGAGGAGAACGCCTTCCCCGAGGTGCGCGGCCTCAAGGGGCCGTTCACCTGCCTCAACTCCGCCCGCTACGGCATCAGCTGGGGCGCCCTGGGCGCGGCCGAGTTCTGCTGGCACACCGCGCGCCAATACGTGCTGGATCGCCAGCAGTTCGGTCGTCCGCTGGCGGCCAACCAGTTGATCCAGAAGAAGCTGGCCGACATGCAGACCGAGATCACCCTGGCCCTGCAGGGTTGCCTGCGCCTGGGTCGGATGAAGGACGAGGGCACTGCGGCGGTGGAAATCACCTCGATCATGAAGCGCAACAGCTGCGGCAAGGCGCTGGATATCGCCCGCCTGGCCCGCGACATGCTCGGCGGCAACGGCATCAGCGACGAGTTCGGCGTTGCCCGCCACCTGGTCAACCTCGAGGTGGTCAACACCTACGAAGGAACCCACGACGTGCATGCGCTGATCCTCGGTCGTGCGCAAACCGGTATTCAGGCGTTCTTCTAATAGTGGGGGTGCGCCATGCGCACCACCGAGTTGTTCATGGTGCGCGTGGCGCACCCTACGGAGAATCGCCATGCCCGGCGCCCTGTCCCATATTCGTGTGCTCGACCTGTCCCGCGTACTCGCCGGGCCCTGGGCCGGGCAGATTTTCGGCGACCTCGGTGCCGAGGTGATCAAGGTCGAGCGGCCGGGCTCGGGTGACGACACCCGGCATTGGGGGCCTCCTTATATAAAGGACACCGAGGGCAATGATTCGCGCGAGGCGGCCTACTTTCAGAGCGCCAACCGCAACAAGCAGTCGCTGACCCTGGATTTCACCCTGCCCGAGGGCCAGCGCCTGATCCGCGAGCTGGTGCCGCAATGCGACGTGCTGCTGGAGAACTTCAAGGTCGGCGGCCTGGCGGCCTATGGTCTCGACTATGAATCGCTGAAGGCGCTCAACCCGCGGCTGATCTACTGCTCCATCACCGGTTTCGGCCAGACCGGCCCTTATGCCAAGCGCGCCGGCTACGACTTCATGATCCAGGGCCTGGGTGGCCTGATGAGCCTGACCGGGCGTCCCGAGGGCGAGGAGGGCGCCGGGCCGATGAAAGTGGGCGTGGCGCTGACCGACATCCTGACCGGCCTCTATGCGACTGTGGGGGTGCTGGCCGCGCTGAATCAGCGCGAGCAGTCCGGCATAGGTCAGCACATCGATGTGGCGCTGCTCGACGTGCAGGTCGCATGCCTGGCCAACCAGGCGATGAACTACCTCGCGACCGGCGTGGCACCCAAGCGTCTGGGCAACGCCCATCCCAATATCGTGCCCTACCAGGACCTTCCCAGTGCCGATGGCGATTTCATTCTCGCCGTGGGCAACGATGGGCAGTTCCGCAAGTTTTGCGAGGTCGCCGGCCTTCCGGCTTTGGCTGACGATCCGCGTTTTTCCACCAACAAGGCACGGGTCGCCCATCGTGGCGAGCTGATCCCATTGTTGCGCCAGGCGACGGTGTTCAAGACCACCGCGCAGTGGATCGAGCTGCTGGAAGCGGCCGGTGTGCCCTGTGGCCCGATCAACGACCTGGCGCAGGTATTCGCCGATCCACAGGTTCGGGCGCGTGGCCTGCGTCTCGATCTGCCCAATGCCCTGGGCAGCAGCACGCCGCAGGTGGCCAGTCCCCTGCGTTTGTCCGCCACGCCAGTGGCTTATCGCTCGGCTCCGCCGTTGTTGGGGCAGCACACCGAAGCCCTGTTGCAGCGGCTGCTAGGCATGAGCGCAGCGCAGGTCGCTGAGTTGCGTGAGGCGGGGGTGATTTAAGCTTGCTGCCCTCTATATAGAAGAGGGAAAAGAGCGCTGATCCGATTTGCGCAATTTTTTGCATATCAGGGGGTTTACAGCCTGCCGCGCTCATGTAGAATGCGCGCCTCGCTGAGGCGAACCCAGGTTCGACGAAGCGCTAAGTTGTTGAGATAGAAAGAAAATTTCTTCAAAAACAACTTGACGGAGTGAAGAGGTGCTGTAGAATGCGCGCCTCACCGAAGCGGAAGAGATGACGCTGAGGTTGCTCTAAGTTGTTGAGTAGAAAGAAAAAATC
>NZ_AVOF01000173.1:0-7031 GCF_000465935.2 Pseudomonas sp. EGD-AK9 | reverse complement strand
GTCAGCGCGCGGCGTCAGCAGGAGCAGCAGCAGCGCTTGGCGGCCACGGTGTTCGAGGCGGCCAGCGAGGGCATCTTCATTCTCGACCCGGACTACCGCCTGCTGGCGGTCAACCGCGCGTTCAGCGCGGTGACCGGCTACGCCCGCGAGGAGGTGCTGGGGCGCACGGTGACCAGCCTGATCGGCAGCCGCGAGATGCGCCGCCAGTACCAGCTGATCCGCCAGGAGCTGGACGGCAGCGGCAGCTGGCAGGGCGAGCTGATCGAGACGCGCAAGAGCGGCGAACTCTACCCGCAATGGCTGCAGCTCAACCTGGTGCGCGACGCCAGCGGGCGGCCCAGCCATATCGTCGGCTTCTTCGCCGACCTCAGCGCGCGGCGCGAGGCCGAGGAGCGCCTGCGCTACCTGTCGCACTACGACGAACTGACCGGCCTGGCCAACCGCAGCCTGTTCAAGGAGCGCCTGCACGAGGCCAGCCAGCGCGCGCGGCAGAGCGGGCGCAGCGTCGCCCTGCTGCATATCGACCTGGACCGCTTCAAGCTGCTCAACGACAGCCTCGGCCACGAGGTCGCCGACCAGCTGTTGCGGCAGATGAGCCGCCGCCTGACCCAGGCGGTGCCAGAGGCCGACTGCATCGCGCGGCTGTCCGGCGACGAGTTCGCCATCATCCTCGATGCCTACGGCAGCCTGTCCAGCCTGGCGCGGGTGGCCAGCCGGCTGCTGGCCAAGCTGCGCGTGCCGATGGACGTCGGCGGCCACGAACTGGTGGTCAGCGCCTCGCTGGGCATCAGCCTGCTGCCGGACTACGCGCGCGAGATCAGCGCGCTGATCAGCCAGGCCAACATGGCCGTGCAGCACGCCAAGCACCTGGGCGGCAACACCTTCCAGTTCTTCACCGACAACCTGCAGGCCTGCACCCTGGAGCGCCTGCAGCTGGAGAACCAGCTGCGCAAGGCGATCGAGGAGGGCCAGCTGGAGGTGTTCTACCAGCCCAAGCTGTGCCTGGCCGACGACAGCCTGAATGCCGCCGAGGCGCTGGTGCGCTGGCGCCATCCGCAGCAGGGGCTGGTGCCGCCCGGCGAGTTCATCGGCCTGGCCGAGGAAACCGGGCTGATCGCGCCGATCGGCGAATTCGTCCTGCGCCAGGCCTGTCGGCAGGCGCGCGAGTGGCAGCGCCAGGGCCTGGCGGAGATCCGCGTGTCGGTGAATATCTCGGTGCATCAGCTGCGCCAGGGCAACCTGACCAGCCTGGTGCGCCAGGTGCTGGAGGAAACCGACCTGGCGCCGCGATACCTGGAGCTGGAGCTGACCGAGAGCCAGCTGCTGGACAACGTCGACAGCGTCATCGCCACCTTCCGCCAGCTGCGCGAGCTGGGGGTGAAACTGGCGATCGACGACTTCGGCACCGGCTACTCCTCGCTCAGCTACCTCAAGCGCTTCCCGGTGCACTACGTGAAGATCGACCAAACCTTTATCCGCGACCTGTCGCCGGGCGGCGAGGACGCGGCGATCACCCGCGCGATCATCGCCATGGCCCACAGCCTGGAGCTCAAGGTGGTGGCCGAGGGGGTGGAGACCCAGGCGCAGATGGATTTCCTCAAGAGCCAGCACTGCGACGAGATCCAGGGTTTCCTCATCAGCCGGCCGGTGGAGGCCGAGGCCTTCGCCGCCTTGCTGCGTGCGCAGATCGACGCCCCGGTGTACTGAGGCTGTTCCCTCCCTACCCAGACGCCGCGGGGACGGCCGGGCCGACCGAATCAAAGATGGCTGCCGGCGTGCGCCGTCCTGGGGGATGCTGGGGGCTCCCGCTCACGACAAGGAGTTCCCGATGGCCGAAGCCCCATCCCTGAGCCTTGGCCAGCGCCTGCTGCTGGCTTCGCAGCGCATGGCGCCGGTGCCGGTGAAGGCGGCCCTGGTGCAGAAGCTCGGCGCCGAGCAGGCGGCGCAGCTGTCGCCACATCTGCCGCCGGCGCAGCTGCGTGAGCTGATCCTGGCGCTGCCCGTCGAGTTCCTCGCGCAGGTCACCACCCACCTCGACCCGCAGCTGATCCTCGCCACCTACCTCAGCCTGCCCGACAGCCTGCACCTGGAGGTGGCGCGCCGGCTCTGCGTGATCGGCGCCTTCGCCACCGCCGCGCGCTATGCCGAATGCCTGTCGGCCAGGCAGGTCAAGGTGCTGATCTACGGCATCAACGACGCCGACCACGTGCTGCAGATCGCCCGCCATATCCTCGATATCGAGCTGATCGTGCAGAGCCTGCGCAGCTTCTCCACCGCCTACCTGTGCAAGCTGACCGAGGCGGCGGCCGCCGACGACAACGTCGCGGTGTCCGCCCGGGTGCTCGCCGGCCTGCCGTTGCCGCGCCAGGCGGATGTCTGCGCCCACCTCAGACCGGCCGTGTTGCGCGAGCTGCTGCCGCAGCTGCTGGCGGCCAACCCGCAGTTGCGCGACCTGCTGCCCGAACGCCTGCAGCTGACGATCCTGGCCTAGGCTGCGCCGCCGGCTCTCACTTGGCGAACAGCTGGCCGATATCCTTGAACGCCTTGAACTCCAGGGCGTTGCCGCAGGGATCGAGCAGAAACAGGGTGGCCTGCTCGCCGACCTGGCCGGCAAAGCGCACGTGGGGCTCGATGACGAAGGTCGTGCCGCGTGCCTGCAGGCGCTCGGCCAGCGCCTGCCAGTCGTCCCAGGCCAGCACCACGCCGAAATGCGGCACCGGCACGTCGTGACCGTCCACCGGGTTGCGGTGCGCCGCCTCCTGGTGCGCCATCTTCGGCGCTTCATGGATCACCAGCTGGTGGCCGAAGAAGTCGAAATCCACCCACTGCTCGCTGCTGCGGCCTTCGGCGCAGCCGAACAGCTCGCCGTAGAAGTGCCGCGCCGCGGCCAGGTCGTACACGGGAATCGCCAGGTGAAAGGGGGCTAGGGCCATTGCGGAGTACCTCTTGGTTGTTCGCCCCCAGCCTAGCAACAGCTAAATCGATTGAAAGCGAATATCCTTGCTTGCAAGCTCAAATAATTTTGATGGATTGCCGATGCTGCGCGAGTTCAAGACCTTCGTCGCCGTCGCCCGCCTGGGCACCTTCGCCGCCGCCGGCCAGCAGGTCGGCCTGACTCAGTCGGCGGTCAGCGCGCAGATGCGCGTGCTGGAACAGCAGCTGGGCGTGCGCCTGTTCGACCGCAGCGGCCGCGCCGCCGTGCTCAACGCCGCCGGTCGGCATGCCCTGCCGCTGGCCGAGCAGATGCTGGCGTTGTACGCGCAGATGGCGCTGCCGCAGGCGGCGGACCAGTGGCAGGGCGAGCTGCGCGTCGGCGCCATCGCCACCCTGCAGACCGGCTTGCTGGCCGAGGCGCTGCCGCGCTTTCGCCAGCTGGCGCCGCGGGTCGAGCTGAAGCTGGTGCCGGGGGTGTCACTGCAGCTGCTCAGCCAGCTGGATGCCGGCGAACTGGATCTGGCCCTGCTGATCAAGCCGCCGTTCCCGCTGCCCAAGGAGCTGCTGCAGGTGCCACTGGCGCGCGAGCCCTTCGTGCTGATCGCGCCGCTGGCGACGGAGAGCGACGATCCGCTGCGGCTGCTCGTCGAACAGCCGTTCGTGCGTTACGACCGCGCCTCGTTCGGCGGTCGTCAGGTCAGTCGTTTCCTCCGCGAACAGCGCCTGAACGTGCGCGAGGCGCTGGAGCTGGACGAGCTGGAGGCCATCGTGCGCCTGGTGGAGAACGGTATGGGCGTGGCCCTGGTGCCGCGCGCCGGGCTGTGGCTGCAGCGGCCGACGCGGCTGCGGGTGCTCGAGCTGGGCGAGCTGACCTTCCACCGCGAACTGCTCGCCCTGCTGCGCCGCGCCCAGCGCCAGCCGGCGCTGGATTGCCTGCTGCAGTGCCTGCAGGCATAGGCACCCTGCGTGCGCAACCTGCAGAAAAAAGCCCGCACGGCGGCGGGCTTCTGGATCGGGCAGTGGCTGCGGCTTAGAACGCCGGCACCACGGCGCCCTGGTACTTCTCGGCGATAAAGGCTTTGACCTCGGCGCTGTTCAGCGCCTTGGCCAGCTTCTGCATGGCGGCGCTGTCCTTGTTGTCCGGACGGGCGACCAGCAGGTTGACGTAGGGCGAGTCGCTGCCCTCGATGGCCAGGGCGTCCTGGGTCGGGTTCAGCTTGGCTTCCAGGGCGTAGTTGGTGTTGATCAGGGCGAGGTCGACCTGGCTCAGCACGCGCGGCAGGGTGGCCGCTTCCAGTTCGCGCACCTTGATCGCCTTGGGGTTTTCGACGATGTCCTTGGGCGTGGCGAGGATGCCGGCTTCCGGCTTGAGGGTGATCACCCCGGCCTTTTGCAGCAGCAGCAGGGCACGGCCGCCGTTGGTGGCGTCATTGGGGATGGCCACGGTGGCGCCCTGCGCCAGTTCGCCGAGGTTCTTGACCTTGCTGGAGTAGGCGCCGAAGGGCTCGACGTGCACGCCGACCACGCCGACCAGTTCGGTCTTGCGGCTGGCGTTGAACTCGTCCAGGTAGGGCTGGTGCTGGAAGAAGTTGGCGTCGAGGTTCTTCTGCTGCACCTGCAGGTTGGGCTGCACGTAGTCGGTGAACACGCGCACCTTGAGCTCCACGCCTTCTTTGGCCAGCGCCGGTTTGACGAACTCGAGGATCTCCGCGTGCGGCACCGGGGTGGCGGCGACGTTGAGGGTTTCGGCCTGGGCCGAGAAGGCCGCGCAAGCGGCCAGGGCAGTCAGCAGTTTCTTCATTTCAAGGTTCCTTTTGGGAAGGTTCGCGCGGGTCCCGCGGGTGGCGAGTCGCCGCTTTTCATCATTACTTGCGAGAAAAATGTACGACGAGGCGATCACCGACCATCTGCAGCACCTGCACCAGGATCAGCAGGAGGATCACGGTCACCGCCATCACGTCCGGCTGGTAGCGTTGGTAGCCGTAGCGCACGGCCAGGTCGCCGAGGCCGCCGCCGCCGATCAGGCCGCTCATGGCGGTGTAGGAGACCAGGGTGATGGCGGTGACCGTGGCTGCCGCCAGCAGCCCAGGCAGGGCCTCGGGCAGCAGCGCGCGGGTGATGATCTGCCAGGTGCTGGCGCCCATGGCCTGGGTCGCCTCGATGATGCCGCGCTCGACTTCGCGCAGGGCGGTCTCCACCAGACGGGCGAAGAACGGCGTGGCGCCCACCACCAGCGGCGGGATGGCGCCGGCCACGCCCAGCGAGGTGCCGACCAACAGCTCGGTGAGCGGGATCATCAGGATCAAGAGGATGACGAAGGGCACCGAGCGCAGGATGTTCACCACCAGCGACAGCGCGCCGTAGAGCGCCTTCTGTTCGAACAGCTGGCGCGGGCCGGTGAGAAACAGCAGCACGCCGAGCGGCAGGCCGAGCAGCACGGTGAACAGCATGGAGCCGAGCAGCATGTTCAGGGTGTCGAGGCTGGCCTGCCAGATTTCCGGCCAGAACACGTTGGGTAGCAGTTGTTCGAGCATCAGCGCAGTACCTCCAGATGCACCTCGGCGGCGCCGAAGCGCGCCAGCGCGGCGTCGATGTCTCCACCGGTCAGGGCCAGTGTGAGCTGGCCGTAGGGGGTGTCCTTGATGCGGTCGATGCGCCCGGCGAGGATGCTGTAGTCCACCCCGGTCTCGCGCGCCACAGTACCCAGCAGCGGCGCGTAGGTCGCCTCGCCCTGGAAGGTCAGGCGCAGGATGCGGCCCTGCACATGGGCGAAGTCGTCGTGCTGCTCGGCCTCGTCGACGTGCTCGGACTCCAGCACGAAGCGCCGCGTGGTCGGGTGCTGCGGATGGAGGAACACCTGGGCCACCGGGCCTTCCTCGACTATGACGCCGGCGTCCATCACCGCCACGCGGTCGCAGACGCGGCGGATCACGTCCATCTCGTGGGTGATCAGCACTATGGTCAGGCCCAGTTCGCGGTTGATCTCGGCCAGCAGCTGCAGCACGGCGGCGGTGGTCTGCGGGTCGAGGGCGCTGGTGGCCTCGTCGCACAGCAGGATCTTCGGCCGGGTGCTCAGCGCCCGGGCGATGCCGACGCGCTGCTTCTGCCCACCGGAGAGCTGCGCCGGGTACTTGTTGGCGTGCTCCTGCAGGCCGACGCGGGCCAGCAGCTCGGCGACCCGGGCGTCGATCTCGGCGCGGCTCAGCTCACCGGCCAGGCGCAGCGGCATGGCGATATTGTCGGCGACGGTCTTCGACGACAGCAGGTTGAAGTGCTGGAAGATCATCCCGACCTGCTGGCGGAAGCGGCGCAGGCCCTGGGCATCGAGGGCGGTGACGTCGACGCCGTCGATCTCGATGCGCCCGCCGGAGGGCTCCTCCAGGCGGTTGATCAGGCGCAGCAGGGTGCTCTTGCCGGCGCCGGAATGGCCGATGATGCCGAACACCTGACCGCGTTCGATCTGCAGCGCGGTCGGCTGCAGTGCGGGAATCTCGCGGCCGGCGACGCGGTAGGCCTTGTGGACGGATTGAAACTGGATCACGCGAACGACCTTTTGGGTATGTTCAAGGGCGGGCTCCACGGTAGGTGAGCCGGCCAGCGGGCGCCGGGTGGGCGCAAAAGGGCGCTAGTCTACCCGGCCGTGTTTAGGCCGAGAAAATCTTTGTTGGCCTATGGTTATTACAAAATCGCATTAACGTTAAGCGCTACGCCGAACCGTAGGGTGGATGACGCTTCACCCATCCACCAGCACCGCGGATTCGCCGGCATAAACGGGGTCATCCACTCTCACCCTGGACTCAACCGCGCTGCGGGCTCAGCAGCAGCCGCGGCACCTGTTGCGGCACGATTTTCTGGCTCAGTTGCGGGCGAAAGGTCGGGTCGAGCTTCTTGATCCGCGCCGACAGCAGCGCCGCGACCCAAGGATAGTCCTTGGCCTCGCGCACTTCGATGCGCACGGCGCAGCGGAAGGTCACCACGTCCGCCGCCACGCCATCGAGCAGGCGGCGCAGGTGTTCGTTGTCCTGCTTGTCCAGCATCGGCATGGCCACCGCGCTGCTGGCCGCGGCGGGATCGATCAGGCGCGCCCTGGGCGGCTC